>DASWIZ010000013.1:0-15256 GCA_036397395.1 Minisyncoccota bacterium | reverse complement strand
TTCAGCTTCTGTATCTTTTTTTGCGAAAGGAGTAAACTTCTGTCGAGCACCGACCTCTTTGCTTAAACTATGAAAACTTTCAACGTCTTTCGATTCCAGGCTTTGGCGCACCTCAATATCTGGATTTTTTATGGTTTGGCGAATAAGGTAGCGCGTAGTTTTTCGCATATTGCCAAGCAGCTCATCCTCTGCTGGTGTAACATCCAGCTTCCAGCTGGATTCATACGTGGTATACATGGGCGCTTGCCGAAATCCCAGACTTTGAAATATCGTTTTGTTTTCTTCATTTCGCTCCCAAAGAGGGTTTAGCCGAATAAAACTCGCTTGTTCTTCTTTTCCAATTTCCTTGAGTTTCGCGAGTAAAGCCCCAAGAGCTTCTTTTCGTAAGGACTCTTGAGCGACAACGGGAGCATGCGCTGACTCTACATATGTTCCCCGCTTGGCTATTTTTTTCGATGACAAAGCAACCCCAATCGGTTTTCCGTTATCGTATATTCCAAACCTCCATATTTTTTCTCCTGCTTCCTTGCGAAACTCTCCCCAAGCCCACGACTGAAAAAACGTCTTTTCCGGACACTGTACCAAAAAATCTTCCCAGGTATGTTTGTCTGCAATTTCTTTAATCTGCATTCCGTAAAAAATCTATAACCTTGTTATATTGCCACTCTCGTATATTAATATGCGTAGGCAGGTTAAGCGTGGTCTTTGCCAAACGTTCCGCGTTTGGGCAACTCCCCTTTTGATACTGCATGGCAGCCATATCGGTACCTTCGGGAACCAACACGCTGGTATACCAATCCCCTAGCAATATATTCTGCTCCCACGCTTTTTTGATAATGTTGTGAGCTTGCGCATGCCGTACCGTAAAACGCAAAAATATGTTCTCCCGTTCTGTAAACTGCTCTGGCAACAAAAACGAAGTGTCGCGCAAATCGCTATGGTATTGTATGGCCAATTCTTTTCTATGATTATTAAACCTGTCCAATTTTTCCAGTTGCGACAGCGCCAGTAACGCTAACGCGTTTGGCATGCGTTTGGGAAAGTAATCCGGCTTTTCTCCCCACTTTTCTTTTGCAGCCACGGCTTTCGACAACACATGCAACTTTTGAAAAAGTACCAAAACATACTTTCCCAAAAAGCTATATGTTGGCAAAATTTTCCAGTTCATTGCCACAGGATGTACCAGTTGCTGCCAAATCCAGTAGGAAGATGGGTACCCCGCTTTTTCCTGGAACTCTTTTATTTTTGAGGCCAAGCTTTCGTCATTCGCAACCGCCATTCCCCCATACACGCAAGAAATTACCTTATCCCTGGAAAAGCTAAAAAATGAGGCCTTTCCAAACGTGCCTACCTCCCTACCCTTATATTTCGCTCCCAAAGCATGCGCGCAGTCTTCTACAAGAATAAGGTTATGCTTTTGGCAAATTTCCATTATTCTGTCCATATCTGCCGGCAAACCAAATGTGTGCTGTACAGCCACCACCCTACTTTTCGACGTTATTTTGCGCTCCAAATCTGTAACTGAAATATTGAAATCATCTTGGTTGCAGTCCACATACACTGGCGTTAATCCGCTCCATAAAACCGGGTTTGGCGCCGCGTTGCACGTAAACGCCTGCAGCAATACTTCACTCCCCTTTTCCAAACCCAAGCTTTCCAAAATCGCCAAAAACGCGGACCGCCCGCTGTTAAACGAGTACGCGTGTTGTACGCCCAACCGCTCTGCAAATTTTTGTTCCAGCTTTTCTGCCGCGCTACCCTTCCCCCATTTCCACGGCTGCCAAAGCAACCCAAAAGCCCTCCAGACGTCGTCTGGTTCCGTGTTTGGCGATAACGATATTGATATTGGCTTGATCATTGACAAATTTTTATTCCCTTTCAACCCTCACTCGCTATCTAAAGTAATATAAACTGTCCGGCCGGACGGAGTTTATTATATCACCTCCCACACTAGATCTGTTTAATCAGAAAGAGCTTTACATATGGATCAATCGAATACTCTCGCAAAAACTCTTCGGTTTCTTTCTCCACATCATAAGGGCACACCCACACGCTCTGCTGCAGCATCTCGTATCCCAAGAAAGAAAGATATTCACGCAACATGCGCCGCAGCTTCCTTTTTTCTTCGGGAATATCGAAAATGATCATCTGCCAGCGGCCGTCTTTTCTCTTTTTCCGCTCTACAAATAGCTTTCTTGTCTCCGTTAGGCGCTCTAACCCCTTCTCTGTAAGCACAACTCCTTCGGTCTGCTCAAGATTTTTAATTCTGATATAACCTTTCTTCTTTAAATAATACACAAACTGGCTAAAGTCTTTTCTCCGGCGTTTTCGCTCATACTCTTTTCGCATCTTCCAAAGTTCAGGATACACCGCTTCTTTGAGGCTGCGCCGAGCCCCATAGCTATACATCTTCTCTATACCCTCGGTTGCATTATACAAATCCCAAAGAAATTTATCAGTAAAAGGAATCCTCATAATACCCTATTATAATATAATCCGTCCGGCCGGACAAGTTGTATCATACCATTGTTTCTCCCTGCAACTTTTTTATAAGAGTTTCTGGCAGACGACTTTCGAGAAGAATGGCATCGGCGCCTTTTACTTTTTCTAGAATTTCCTGCGCGTTTTCCATGTATACTACTTTTTCGCTGCCCCCTGCTCCTTCTTTTATATCAGCAAAATGTTCCCTAGTCGTGATGATTGCGACATCGCACACCTGGGCGATTTTCCGGCCGATTTTTTTATGCGCTTCTTTTGCGGCTGGCCCCAGTTCAATTAAGCTTGGCATTACCAGCGCTTTCTTGCCTTCATATAAACCCAAATAATCCAAATCCGCAATAACGCCGTCCGGGTTGGCAGAATACGTGGAGTCGATAACAGTGATACCGCTAGCGGCCTTTTTTACCTTTAACGGGCTTAATTCCAAAGGCATACTGGCCGCAGCTTTTGCTATTTCTTGCAAATCCATTCCCAATTCCCGCGCCGCGCCAATCGCCCCTAAAAGATTTTGCGCGTTGTGGCCGCCATACGCCGGCACTCGAAACTTCACGCCATATACCGTAAACGAAATATGCTCTTTTTCTACCCTTACATCTTCTGCCCGCACGTCCTCTCCCGCGACAATAAATTTTACGTTTCGAGCTGCAGTTTTGAGCTTTGAAATTTGAGCTTTGAGCTTTTGGCTCGCTCCATTCAGAATTGCTGCTCCGCCTTTCGGAAGCGAACCAATAAGTTCCTCTCCTCCCTCGGCAGACAATAAATTCTCCATACTTCCGAACGTGGCCAAATGCTGCTCGTTTACGCCCGTAACTATACCAATATGCGGCTGGGCCGCTTGGGCAAGCGCTTTAATTTCGCCTTTTTTATACGCTCCCATTTCACATACAAAAACCTGGTGCTCTGCCGTGAGTTTTTGGAGTATGGTGTTTGCTACGCCAAATTCGCTGTTTTGATGTTCTGGAGTTTTCAGCACGCGGAATTTCGCAGACAAAATATGCGCCAAAAACTCTTTGGTGCTTGTTTTGCCGTAACTTCCCGTAATGCCAACAACTTTTACATTCGGGAACATCGCCCGCTTCGCTTTCGCCTGCGCCAATCTTCTGTTTCGCACCAAAACCGTAAACGGCTGCAACCCAAGCACCAACCCGGAAACAACAAGAGGGGTGGTAATATCGAATAGCAGTAAAAAAACAAGAGTTTGTGAAAACCCAAATGCAAAAGCAAATACTATTAACAAAATTGCCAGAACTTGAATTTTTTTGGTAAAAACAGGCCGTGGAGACTTTCGCAGCAATTCCACAGCATACAAAAGAAGTGCAAAAAATACCGCATTTGGCACAAAAAGCGCGGCACCAAGTAAAACAAGTTTCACGCCGAGCAAAGGATTGAATAAAAGGCGTCTCCCTTTAGCCGTTCGGAAATGATCAACAAATCGCTCGAAACGATACTCTTTTAGCTGCCACAAAAAAAGCCAAAACAAAATAACTTTTGCCTCGCGCAAAAACCAAATTATTATGAAAGCCAAGACCATATAGTTTTTGCTAGCTTGTCTGGCGCCTCAAAGTTTATCCGATGGCGTGCGCCTTTCAAAATTTCCAGTTTCGAATTTGGAATAAGCTTGTGCATTATATGGGCATCTTCTGTTGGAGTGTCTTTGTCGTTGTCGCCCCAAATAATAAGCGTAGGGGCTTGGATTTTTGAGAGCTTTGCGCTTAAGTCTTGGGTAATCACTTTTTTCATTATGTCTTTCATAATCCCTTGCGCCCTTGCGTAATCTGACCGTGTAAGAGTCAACGATACGACTTTTTTAACAGGCCTTGGCGTAACGCCCGCAATCGCGGCCAGCACTTTTGCTTTTCTGCCTGGTTCGTGGCGTATGGCGGCTGCCGCGACAAGAACAAGTTTTTCTGTTTTTTCCGGGTGGGTTACGGCGAATTGAACCGCAATTTGCCCGCCAAACGAATGCCCTACCAGCACAAACTTTTCCAGCCCAAGGTTTTGGGCAAACCGGTTTACGAATTCTGCGTACTCTTGTACTCCCCAAACAGCGCCCGGAGCCGGTGTTTTTCCAAACCCGGGCAAGTCCAAAACAATAACCCGGTGTCCTTTTGCACCCAGCATATCCTGCACTTTCGCCCAACGCTCAACCGAACTGCCCCACCCATGCAAAATCAAAATCAGCTGGCCTATGCCAGCAATTTTGTAGTTTATAGAAATATCGTCAATTGTAATCTTGGATTCTGTCCTCTCTTGACTCATGTATGTAAAGTGATAGTCTGGGTTTAGCGATTTTTAGGGAGATGACATCATGGACTGGCTTTTTCGGTTTATCCAAAGCTTTGACTGGGATATTGTCGGCTGGGCCCTGTTTTGTACTTTTGGTCTTGCTGTCATTATTATCTCCGTCTTTTTTTGAGGCCGGCTGGGTTTCCTAGCCGGCGCTTTTTATCTCTTTTTTCCCAACGTACTGCTGCAGCACTTTTGGGATTTTTACGCTGCCGTCTTTCTGCTGGTAGTTTTCCAGAATGGCAATAATGGCGCGGCCAATCGGGAATCCCGTGGCGTTTAACATATGCACAAACTCCAGTTTGCCTTCTTTATTTTTATACCGGATGTTTAACCTGCGCGCCTGGTAATCGGTAACATTGGAAGCCGAACTTACTTCGCGGTACCTGTTTTGTCCCGGCATCCAGGCCTCAATATCTATGGTGCTGGCGGAAGGACGGGACATATCGCCAGTGGCAAGCTGTACCACCTGATACGGAATTTCCAGCGCCTGCCATAATTTCTCTTCCAACTCAACCAGCAACTCGTGCTCTTTGCGAGAATCTTCCGGCTTTGTAAAACTCAAAAATTCCACTTTGTCGAACTGGTGCACGCGCAAAATACCGCGCGTGTCTTTCCCATGAGAACCAGCCTCTTCCCGAAAGCACGTCGAAAAGCCAACATAGCGCCTGGGAAGCTCGTTCTCTTCAAACACTTCTTTTGCGTGCATGGGACCTATCGATTGCTCTGACGTACCCACCAAGAATAGCCCTTCTTTCTCGAAAAAATAACGTTCAGCCAAATCCTCCGGCGTATCTACATGGCCCATGGCCTGCATCATCTCTGACTTTATAAACACGGGGGGCACCGCGGGAATAAACCCTTCTTTAGCGGCCGTGGCCATTGCCAACTGCATCAAGGAAAACTCCAGCAATACCGCGTCGCCCTTTAAATATCCAAAGCGAGTGCCAGATACTTTCGCCGCGCGCTTCACGTCGATAATATCCAGGGCTTCACCAAGCTCTAAGTGGTCTTTTGGTTCAAAGTCGAACTTGGGCACCTTGCCGACATGGCGCAGCACCACGTTTGCCGATTCATCGCCTACCGGCACCTCGTCCAAAGGCAAATTCGGCAATTGTGTTAATACTGACTGCAGTCCCCCATCCACTTCTTCCAACTGCGGCTCGAGCTTTTTTATTTCTTCTTTCAGCTTTCTCCCTTCTTCAATTCCCTCTTTCCCTAACTTGTTTTGCCGCGCCTTTAGTCCCTCAATCTGCTGCAACAACTCCCGCTTTCTTTTATCCAACACCAAAATCTGCTCGATATCGCACTCGACGTTTTTCTTGGCACACCCCTCTCGCACCGCCTCCGGATTTTCTCGAATGAATTTAATATCGAGCATTACTTTGTATTTAGTACGTCGTATTTAGTATCTTGTATATTCTGCATTTCCCATTACTCCAAAATAGATAGCTCAAACCACCGACCTGATTCTGTCGTTTCTTTATGAATCTAATATTCAGCCTCTTCGCCATTTCCCGCAACTCCTCTTCTGTTATCGGCTGCTCCTTTTTAATTATTTTAACTTCCATTTTCTAATAATTCCATTTCGAAAAACAAGCAATGGGATTACGAAAGGTGCCAAAAACATTCCTATGAGTTCTAAGATCATAGCTATTTTCTCAAAATCTGACATTTGTCTCGCTACTGGGCCGCCCCAGCCCCCAAATCCGTGGACAAGCCATAAAAGGTAAAACAGAAAAAGTTCTACAAGAAGTATCAAGCCAAAGGTATGCATAATTTTTTGAAACATAGGCCAACTATTTTTCTCTTGGTTTCATGGTTGGGAACAGAATGACTTCGCGGAAACTATGTTTCATAAAAATGAGGTTTGAGTTTTTCCTCTGGAATATAGTGCGAGGCTTGGCGGAAGATTGCGCGCAGCGTTCCTTTATCAAGTTCGTCATGCAGAGGAATAGTAAGAATTTGCTTTATGTCATCTGAAAGAACCCTTCTTAACTTAACATGGCTCCCCTTCTGGGAAGCCACATCAAAACCAAACTCTTTCAAAATCTTTACTGTGTCGCCTCCCGACAAGACTTTCAGTTTAGGCATACGTCGGCTCAATCTCAAAGTTCACTAAAGCCGAAAGCTGGGGAGCCAACCCCAACTCCTCCAAATTCTCTCCCTCAAGATGCACTGCAAGCGCCTCACGAAGATTGTTTGCAACCTCATCAATAGTTTTGCCCTGCGTTACAATAGGGAGATCAAGCCCCTCCCCCACATACGCGTTTTCTCCCTTATAAATCCGAAATTGGATGATATGTTTCATATGGGTATAGTACCGAATTTTATCGCCTCCGTCAATTTGATTTTGGTCGCATAGTTGGGAATAAAATGACTTCGCGCAAGGAGTGGGTGTTGGTGAGCAAAGCGGCGAGGCGGTCAATACCCATGCCAAAACCCGCGGTGGGCGGCATGCCGTATTCCAAAGCCTCCACAAAATCGGTATCCATGCGCTGGGCGTCTTGCAGCCCCTGGCGGAACAAACTTTCCTGCTCCTCGAACGCTTTTCTCTGCACCAAAGGGTCGTTTTGCTCAGAATACGCTTTTACCAGCTCCCAGCCGCCGGCGCAAAGCAACTGAAACGTTTCGGCTTCCGCCGGGTTTTCCGGCCTTTGTTTTGCCAAAGGATACATTTCTGAAGGATGATGAATTACAAACGTGGGTTCCCAAATTTTTGGGCGACAATACTTTTTGTATATTTCATCAATTATTTTTCCTTTACCCCATTCTTTTTCAACCGCCACGCCCAGCTTTTTTGCTTCTTTGGCGAGAGCGTCACGATTCAGTGATTCAATGTCCAGTTTCGTGTATTTCTTAACCAGCGTACTGTATTCCACTCTTGGCCATGGAGCTGCAAAATCTATTTCCTTGCCTTCGTACTGAATTTTCGTCTTACCAAAAACTTGTTTGAGAACGTATGCAAACATTTCTTCTGTTAGCTTCATCATGTCTTTGTAATCGGCATACGCCCAGTAAAATTCCAGTTCGGTAAAATCAGGATTATGCTGGCGGTCCACTCCCTCGTTGCGGAACACGCGGCCCATTTCATACACCTTTTCAAACCCGCCCACAATCAGGCGCTTTAACGGAAGTTCGAGCGAAATTCGTAGATACATATCCATGTCGAACGCGTTCAAGTGTGTGGTAAAGGGCCGGGCGTCCGCTCCCCCGTACATATGCTGGAGCACCGGCGTTTCCACCTCGAGAAACTCCTGCTTTTCTAAAAACTCGCGGAGCGCTTTTATGATTGCGGCTCGCTTTTCGAATTTCTCTCGCACCTCTTTGTTGAATATCAAATCCAGATAGCGCTTACGGTAGCGCTCTTCTTCATCTTGCAAACCATGCCACTTGTCCGGCAACGGCAAAAGCGACTTTGCCAGCATCTTGCAGTCTGCGGCTTCAAGTGTTTTCTCGCCCCTCTTTGTGGCGAACAAAATTCCGCGAACCTGGATAAAGTCACCAATGTCGAATGTTTCCAAAAACGAATCGTATGCCTGCTCCCCTACCCTGTCTTTTTTTACATACGCCTGGATAGCTCCTGTACCATCTTCAAGCGTAAGAAATGTCGAGCCGCCATGCCCTCGTATGGCCCGAATTCTGCCCACCAAAATAACCTCTTTTTGCGCTTTTGAAAGCTTGCCAAAATCCGCCACGGCTTCTGCCGCCGTATGCGTCCTTTTCACCGAAGCCGGATACGCCTGCTCCCCCGCCTTCTGTATCCGCTCCAGCTTTTTTATTCTCTCTTTTTTAATCTCATCGATTGCCGCCATATTTAGTCTACACCAGGTTACTGCCGTCGTCTTTTGTATTCTTTTTTGCAGTATTAGAATCCGCATCGTCCTCTTCCTGCTTAAAAGCAGCCATATTGGAAAGATCAATAGCTTCTCGCCCTGAAGACTTCTGTTGTAACGCATTTTCTGGCGCGGGCGCTTGCCCCGGTTCTGTTTCCTGTTTTTGTTCTCGCAGGGGCGAAACATATGGTTGCTCTGGCTTAAGCTCCGGAAATTCTTCTTGCAGTTTTGCAAAGGTTTCTTCCAACTCCCCTCTTTCTTTTTCAATGGTGCGGCGCTGGTCTTCCAAATCCCATTTTTTTCGCTCTATGTCGCGGCGATCCTGTTCTACTTGCCCGATATCCTGTTCCACCTGCCATCGTTCCTGTTCTATGAGGCGCAGTTCGTCTTCCACTGCCCAACGCTGGCGTTCAAATTCTCTTCTTGCGACAGCTTCCTGCTCCTCGTATTCTTTCCGTTCAAGATCCTGCCTTTTTTTCTCAAGTTCCCTTTCTTTTGCCGTTATATCCTGCAATTTTTTCTGAAGCCTTGTGTGGAGTCCCGGACCTTCTTCATGAAGCTCTTGTTTTTGCACCTGGAACACTTGCGTTTCAACTTTTTCTTCTTTTGCCTTCATGTTTCGTATTGCGCCTTCCAGAGAACTCCACCTTTTAAACTTGGCAAGTTTTTCCTCTACCGCCCGAAGTTCTGTATCAATTGCCCACCGTTCTTGTTTTACGGCGCGGCGCTCGTCTTCAATACGCCATCGTTCTTTTTCTAATTCCTGCTGCCTTGCCAAATCCTGCTCGTTTGCAATACGCTGCTCTATATCCGCTTCTTCGCTTTCAATTTCCTGCTCTTTTTGCGCAAGCTCTCTTGCCCGCCCCTGTATGCGTAGTTCTTCTTTTACCAATCTGCTGCGCACATTCTCAAATTTATTTTTTTCTTCCTGTGCCATATTTTTCTTACATGATTTTTATAATTATATACTCTGTATGTCCGGCGGGCAACTCTGCCGCACATTTCTCTCCTACTTTTTTGCCAAGCAAACACGCGCCTATTGGGGATTCCGCAGAAATTTTGCCGGCCATAGGGTCTGCCTCGTTTCCCGTAACAATGGTAAACGTGGTTTTAGAACCCGCAACATCTACCTCTACGGCAGAACCGATTTGCACCTTGTCTGGGGCGCCTCCGCCGGCTGGCGGATCCACCACTTTCGCGTCGCGAATTTCATCTTGGAGTTCCGCAATTTTTGCCTGCAGCATTGCCTGTGCTTCTTTGGCGTCCGCGTACTCAAAGTTTTCTGAAAGGTCGCCAAAAGCAATGGCTTTGCGTAAACGCTCGGCCAGTTCTTTTTGTTTCGTGGTTTTCAGGTACTCGAGTTCTTTTTTCATTTTCTCGAGCCCTTCTTTGGTTACATATTTACTCATATAATTATCTACTGAAGTACCATTCTAGCACTTCTTTCGCGACTGGCAATACGACCAAGCTGCCTTCTTTTCCCTCTTCTACCATAAGGGTCATAACAATTTCCGGGTTTTCATACGGGGCGAACACGGTTACCCAACTGTACAACAAGTCGTGGCCTTCCGCGTCTTTTCTTCCTGTTTGCGCGGTTCCAGTTTTTACCGCCGAAGATACGGGCAACTGGTTCATTAATACCGAAGAACCCCACTTTACCGATTGTCGCATGCCCTCGCGTATTATTTCAAGGTTTTCTGGCTGCACAAAATCTTGCTTTACAATTTCAGGCTCGATAAGTCTTGATTTTTCGCCCTCTTGCGGATTCGCAACCAAAATTTCTTTTACGGTTTTTGGCTTGTACATGGTTCCGCCGTTGGCAATAGGCATAAAAGAGACGGCAACCTGCAAAGGTGTTACCAGCAAGTTGCCCTGGCCAATGGAAAAGTTATACGTGTCCCCATCCCACCAACCCTCACCCTTTACCCGCTGTTTCCATTCGGGGTCTGGAATTAACCCAACGCCTTCGCCTGAAATGTCTATTCCTGTTTTTGAACCCCAGCCAAATTTTGTTACATATTCTTTTATCTTGCCCGGCCCCAGGCCTTTTTGGTCTTCGAATCCCCCGCCAATGGTGTAGAAATACACGTTGCTGGAAACTGCCAGGGCTTCTTGCATATTTACGGCGCCGTGGTTGGCGTTATCTGCAAACCGGTACACAATTTCAGGGTCATACTGGTTGGGAATTTCTATGTATCCGTGCGTAAGAATTTGCTTGTCGGGATCTATTAATCGCTCCTCTAGGGCCGCCATGCCCACCAAAGGCTTAATAGTGGAGCCCGTGGGATAGGTGCCGGCTATTGCGCGGTTAAACAAGGGCTTTAAGGGATTCTCAATAATATTTGTATATTCTTGCTGCGTAATGCCCCTGGAAAACAAATTATTGTCGAATCCGGGAAAACTTACCAAAGACAGCACGCCTCCCGTGTTTGGGTCCAGGGCAACGCCCGCGGCTTTTTTGGCGCCAAGTCGGTCTAGGGTAGCTTGCAGCGCTTCTTCAATTTTCTTTTGCAATTCCAGGTCTAGCCACAACACCAGGCTATTGCCGGGTTCAGACGCAATTTCTCCCTGCTCTTTTACCACGTTTCCCAGCGCGTCTTTTTCGGTAAGTATGTTGCCGGGAACACCGCGCAGATCTGTTTCGTATGCTCGTTCCACGCCTGTTTTTCCGATTTGCTCGGTTATGGCGTATTCTGAAAATTCTTCCAGTTCATCTGTTGAAATTTTTGCCGTGTAACCCAATAAATGAGCCAACGTGGTTCCCGCCACATATTCTCGAATGGTATTTTTTTCAATTTGGCATCCTGCAAGCTCTTCCATTTTTGTTTCCAATACCACCAGTTGTCCGTGGGAAAGGTTTTCTGCCGCCAAAAACTTTGGGCTGTAGGTTTTGTCGAACTCGTGCCGAAGCTCAAAAAACGAAAGCCCAAGCGAGTCTGCCGCTTTGCGCAAAATATTCTCTTTTTCCACACGATCCTCCGGTAAGTCGCGTTTGTCGCACACCAGGTCAAAACTGGGCTTGTTAAACACCAGTTGTTTTCCAAACTGGTCGTAGAGTACGCCGCGTTCTGAAGGCAAAGGTTCCTTTCGAATGGCGTTAGCTTCCGCCAGCTCTTGCAGTTCTTGGCCCGCGAACGCCTGCAGCTGAAACGTTTTTCCCAAAAATAACATAATCACGAAAACAAAAACTCCAAATAACCCAAACAAAAGCCATTTGGAAAGCGGCACCTCCAGTTTTCGGTCTAAGTACTCTTCGCTTTCAATTTCCTGCTCCACCACAAGCTTGTCTAAAAACACGTCTTGCAGCTCAAGCTCGCCGTCTGTGCGAGAAAGCCTGAATCCTCTAAAACTTTTGAAAAATGGGAATCCTGACATAGTTTTCCAATACAACTTTTATACCAAAGGTAAGCAAAAGCAATAAGGCGGACCAGACCCCAATAATTCCTCCGGAAAAAACGTTGAGCAGCAACCCGCCAAACAGCGCGGCCGCGAAACTCGCGTACGACTCTGGTTTTTCAAACAAAGCTGCCGCCACCACGGCAAACACGACAAAATTTGGAATAAGACCCTGGGGAAACAGGTGCACAAAAAAGCTCATTTGCAATAACGCAACCGCATACAGCAACGTAACAATAAAAAGCATTTTTCTCATACTCTAGGAAATAATAACTAACACAAATTCCGCGGTTTTTAAGTTAAAATACGGTTCCAAATCCGCCTTTTGAAACGGGTCAGCCCCCGATTTAATAACCTCCGTGACCTTTCCAATTAATATGTTTTCCGGAAAAATACCGCCCAGCTGGCTGGTAACCACCATATCGCCCGTCGCGAACTCGTCTTCCTGGGGAACCAGGTCAAAAATAATGCGCTGGCCGCCCCGCCCCTGGACCACGCCCGTAACTGCTGTTTCCGCTATTTTAGCTTCCAGTTTTTTGTCTTTGGCGGAAAGCAGCTGTACTTTTGCGTGGTCTTCAAATACTTCAGTTACCCTGCCTACCGCAACTTTGGCCGTGGTAATAACCGGCATTCCTGGTTGGATTCCTTTGTTTGTCCCGCCTGTAATGGTAATAACATCTTCTATAAGATTTTTTCCGATAATCTGCCCCATAACCAAATCGAACTCTTCATGTAAACCCAAATCTAAAATAGTGCGCAATTCCTGGTTTTCTTTTTGGGTGTCTTGCAGCGCCACTAATTCTTGTATTAAGGCCAGGTTTTCCTGTTGCAGCAGTTCATTTTCTTTGCGCAAACTGCCTCCCGCGAAAAACGTGGATACATTGTCCCCCGCGTGCCATAAGGCCGCCAAAAATGGTGAGGAAACACCCGTGGCAAACCCGCGAACCTGCGCGGAAGCCAGGTTTAAGCCAAAAAGAAAAAGGAGCGCTACTGCCCCGATAACCACTTTCTTGTGCGACACCAACTTCCGCATTCCTTTATTATACCTAATACGAATACCTCCTGGCAAGCGTCACAGCTTGACAGGGCTGTTTGCTAAGTGATACACTATAGATACACTTAAAGCTAACTCTACCTCACCATGGCTACTACAAAAAAACGAGTTATTATCAGCGTTTCAAAACCAGTTGAACAAGCGCTCGAGCTTTTGGCAAAACGGGACCAGGTTCCCCAAGCCACACAAGCTGCCCATCTTTTAGAAACCGCACTCGAAATTGAAGAAGACCAGGTGTGGAACCAGGTGGCTGAAAGGCGCGACACCAAAAACGCGCGTTTTGTTTCTCACAAAAAAGCCTGGGCATGAGTTTTGAAATTCTTTATCACGAGGCCGTTGTTTCACAAGACATTCCAAAACTCCCAAAAGAGTGGCGCGGCAAGGTTCAGCGTGCCATTGAAGAAAAACTTACTTCGCATCCCGAAGTATTTGGCAAACCTCTTCGGAGCTCGCTGAAAGGGTACCGGAAACTCCGTGCGGGCGACTGGCGCGTTATCTTTCGCATAGAAGGAAATGCGGTAAAAATATTCGCCATCAAACACCGCTCTGTCGTATACGACGTACTCAAGAATCGGCTATAGCCGCTTTTTCTTTTGGGAAATAAAAGTTACAATATCTAAATGAACCACAAACTCCTGCAGAATACCACTGTTATTTTCTTCAGTATTGTTAATGCTGTGCTTGCGTTTGTTCTTGTTGACTCCATTCAAAGAAAATTCGATATTCCCCTATTCGCCGGCGCCACGTGCTTTGTTCGCCTTGAACCTTGCGAAGATCGCCTGCGTAAGGATCACTAGGCAAAGCGCGTATTGCCTGGGTAATTCTCTTTACCTCCGGTTTCGGGAATTTCTTGAGAACCTTGTACACCTTCTCATCAACGTGTAATTCCCAGTTTTTGCTCAAGTTCATCAATGGTAAGATAATTACCTTTTGCCATATTCTTGCGTGCCTCGTCGATGTGTTTTTTTTGTGTGGAAGTGAGTTTTACTTTAGGGATTTTTTCCAAACGAAGGCGCAAAAACTCCTCGTATTCTCTGCGCGGAATCGCTACAAGGTCATCATTTTCTTTGATGAGTTTTTTAGGAAGAGTGATAGTAGCCATATGTTCATAATAGCAAAAACTGCAAAAAGGGCAACCTTTTCCAAAAAAAAACGCTTAGGCGGCGTTGAGTAATCTAGTCGAATACTAACCTTATCCGTTTGTAGGTGTGTTCGTCTTTTAACGCTATGGTATAAAAAGTTATATTCCCCTCCTCTATTTTATAAACAATCCTGTACTTTCCACCGCATACCCACCTTCTCCAAAGCTGTACTTGAGTTATTTCTTTCACTCGTTCCGCCTTGCGGTGCGGGTTTTCAAGTATAAGATTTATATCTTTTTCCAAGACCCTTTTAGATTTTTTGTTAAGCCCCAAACCACTTAAATCTTCTTGAAATGTTAAAACATAAACAGCTACATATTGAGGCATATGTGCAGGCGAATTATGACTTCAAGTAAGCCATGATTTCTTCGGAAGAAATGATGTTCCCCTTCTTCTCATCTTCCATCGCCCGTTCAATTCGTTCAAGTTCTTTGTTGCTCAACTCTTGGGACGTAACCGTTTCGTATATAATTCGGAACTCCCCAGTTGGCACTGTTTTTGTTGCAATTTCTGTATTTTCGTTTGAATAAAGAATTAAAGATTGCATAATTAATAGGTTACTTTTTCCCGCCCTTTAACTGCTCAAGACCTTTTGACAGCGCATCTACTAAGGATTCAACGTGGCTCATTGGAAGGATTACTTTACTTACCGCAGTAGTACCACTAATGTCTTTTTGCATAAATATAATAGTAACTTCGTTTTTCGTAAAGCTGACATTTGCGATATTTGAATACAAACCCAACTTTGCGTGTTCAAGCATATAGATGTGCAGCTCGCCACTTTTTTGTTTCGAGGTATCTTTTTGTTTGTTATCCATAAGTAACCTTATTATGACTTGCTAAAACGCTCCATGTCAATATCCATATTACTACATTTTGCCTCCAAAGTCAAAAACGATTAGGCGGGTATAGTAAACCAAATGGAACAAGGTAAGATGAAGTTACGGTCGTAACAAACATCTAAACACTTGTTCCACAATGTCTATCTTACGCCAAGTTCCCACAAAAGCAAAGATGCAAACAGATTTGAGAAAGGTCGTGTT
>DASWIZ010000012.1:0-24473 GCA_036397395.1 Minisyncoccota bacterium | reverse complement strand
TCAAGAAGCTTTACCTCTTTTGCGATGATGGGAAGGACCCATCTTAAACGCTCCTCTTTGATTGTTTTTGTCATGGCGGTACACATACCCAGGACTCTACCTGTTCCTGGGAAAACCGCCATATGTGCTTGCACATTACCGGTAGGGGTTGACGGGATGACGGCACTTGTGCTATAAAAGAAATACCGTAGACAGTGGGCAAACAATAAGCCCCATCGAGGAAACAACCTTGTTTTGTCTGTGGATTAATCCACAGTTTTTATTTAAACAATATGCCTAAATCTAAAGCGCAAAAACAAGAAATATTAAACAGCCTGCAAGAAAACCTGGACAAACAAAAGGCCATAGTTTTCGTGGACTACAAAGGGTTAAAAGTAGGCGATATGGTAGCCTTGCGAAACCAGTTAAAAGAGGTGGGCTCCCGGCTTGTGGTGGCCAAGAAAACATTGCTGTCCAAAGCGCTGAAAGAAAAAAGGATTAAAGCTGACATAAAAGGCATGAACGGGCAAATGGGAGCGGTATTCGCGTATGAAGACCCCATAGTTCCTATGAAAACCGTGCATACTTTTGGAAAGCAAAACGAACACGTAAAAATTTTGGGAGGATATTTTGAAAATGAAATACAAAGCGCAAGCCAGATTACGGCGATTGCCACCCTGCCGAGCCGCGAGCAATTGCTTGGCCAATTGGTAGGCGCCATGGCGCAGCCAATATCCGGTTTCGCGACAGTATTGCAAGGCAACATAAAAGGTCTGGTAATCGCATTAAACGCTATAAAAAATAAACAAGCATAAATACTATGTCTGAAGAAGAAAAAAAAGAAGTTGAGGTTCCCACAAAATTCAAGAGCCTTGTGGAAAGTATTGAAAAGCTTTCGGTGCTTGAATTGTCCGAATTGGTGCATATTTTAGAAGACAAGTTCGGCGTATCTGCCCAAGCTCCCGTAATGATGGGTGGGGTAGTCCCCGCCTCCGCTGAAGCTTCGGCAGGCGAGGAAGAAAAATCCTCGTTCAACGTTGTGCTTTCCGCTATTGGCGACAAAAAAATCGAAGTTATTAAGGTAGTGCGAGACGCGACAGGAAAGGGATTAAAAGAAGCCAAAGACTTGGTGGACGCCGCGGCCGCAGGCGCCCAGGTAATAAAAGAAGGCGCGACAAAAGAAGAAGCCGACGAATTAAAGAAAAAGTTAGAGACTGCCGGAGCCACGGTAGAGCTCAAGTAAATAGCCTTTATTCGGGCACAATGTCGGCAATACGAAACACCTGCGTGCCCCGCAAAACATACATAGTGCTTCCGCCCGGAGGGACCGCGAAATCCGTGGCTTCCCGAAACTCGGGGCTTTGGTATTGGCGAATAATGTCTCCAAACTTGGAGAGAACCAGAACGCGTGCGTGTTCCGCGTCCAGGATATATAAATAGGAAAGTTCCGCGCGAGTATAAATTTTCGTTGGGTTTTCCAAAACGGGAAATATTTGCAAGGCTATGCTTTCTTCGTATTGCCCTTTAAAGTAGCGCTGGATTTCGCCATTTTGGCGCAATACCCAAATGTTCCCGTCAATGGTAATGGAAGCTGCATCCAAAGGTTTTTTCGCGGAAGCCGCGGAAATCCACTGTTCGGTGGCGGTTTGCGCAAGGGATGCTTTGGCGATTTGTCCGGAACCTCCGTCGAAAAAGTATATGCTTTGCCCGAAAGTGGAAATGCCTTGCGGCGTAAAATTTTCAGGAAACGCAACCTGGTGTTCTTGCCAGCCGGCAGTTTCTGAAAAAGAGATTAACACATTGGGATCGGCAAAAAACAAAAAGGCGTTGCCAAAATTATCCCCAAACTTTAAATTCCTTCCCGGCGAAAGTACGGCTTGGGATTTACTTGCGGCTTCCACTGCCAAAAGCTGCGAGGAAAACGGGTTATAAAAATACAGGTTTCCGTTTAAGGCCAGCACCTTTTGGGGCGTTTCCGGCAGCCCGGAAGTATCCAGCTGCGCAAACAATTCGGGGTTGCCGATAAATTCTACCTTATTTAACTTTTGCAGCTGCGTTTCCAGCTCTTGGCGTATCTGCGTAAAGTCTTCACGGTCCGCAAAGGGAACTATTTTTTGCCATGCTTCCTGAAACAACCGGTTAGCTTCCCGCTCATTCTCTAACGCCAGCTGCTGTTCCGCCTGAAACTGCAGCGTTTGCGCGCTTTCCAGGGCGCCCTGGGCGTCAAGCGATATTCCCTGGAATGTGCCACCTTTAAAAATGGCAAAGCCAATCCCCAGGATAAGAGCAAGGATAAACAACAGGCCGAGCGCTTTTTTCATTGGCGGCACATTGTAAAATGCCTGCAGTTTACTTTTGGGAATAAACTTTTCGGGAACCAGGGGAGAAATTTTAGGAGCGGCAGGCAGTGTCGGCAAAGAAATCTTTGGGCGTTTTATGGACATCAAAAAAGACAGGTTGGGAAGGGAAAACCGGGACAGCAAGTTTGTAGGCATAGAAAACGAAGCGCCGTTTTCTATAGGCTGGCCTTCGGTTTGCCGCACAAACGGCTCAACGAAAAAGAACAGCAATGCGCCCGCGGTTTTCGATAAGGCTTTTTCCTTGCTCTTGAACAGGTTTTTAAACTGCTTTTCTTCTTTGAACTGGCTAACGGTTTGCAGCAGGTTTTCTTTACTAAAGACGTCGAACAGTTCTTTGGTGGCAACCGCGATACGATCATCTGCCATAACTTTGCCAGAACCGACATTTCCAAATACTTTAGCGGGGTCCGAGCCATCTTCCTTTTCCAAACTCATGCCTACGTCTACGATAGAGCCGTTTCTGGCCATCCATACTTTTATGTTTCCCGCTTTGGTAAAGTACAGGGTGTAGCCGCCGTTCGCGGGGGCGAACAGCAAAATTGCCACATGCATATTTCCCAGCCAGTCCACGTTTCCTTTTTTGGACTCGGCAGCCAGAAAATCGTTCGCTTTACGCAAGCTTGCTTTTAGGGCGTTGGTGTGGGAAAATGATTTTTTTTGCGCTGGTTTCGCGCTGCCCGCGTACTCTTTGTAAATGAGGTCGGCGAGTTTTTGCAAAAAATTTGAGTTCGAGGGAAGCGCGTTTTGCAATTCGCCCACCACGTACAAACTGCCTTGTTCTTCCTGTCCGCCGGTCGACTCAAACGAAAACACCTGGAAAAACCGGTCTTTCTGCGCCTTGGGGTTAAACTGGAATTCAAAAATTTTCATACTTATTGTATTATAAAACAAAAATTCTCCACACTCAACACGAAATATCCACCAAACGCTTTTACTGCATATACATACCATGGTATAATAACGCAGTAAAGTATGCGGGGCCAAGTAAAGTATTATTTCAAACAACCCAAGGGAGCTATCGTAAAAGACATGCTTACCTGGATTGCTGTTGCGGGCGTGATCACGATAGCCGCAAGCTCGCCATATTTTGTGCGCTCTTTGCTTCGTTCTTGGGAACAAGGCAAGAAACACAAAATCCGAAGTAAAGAAGCAACGTTTTACCGCATGCGAAAACAAGGGCTTTTGCAAATAGAACAAAAAGGGCGCCACTATCACATTGCACTCACTTCCGAAGGCAGGAAAAAAGCGAGATGGGTTCAGCTCGATTCCTTGCAAGTTCAAAAGCCAAAACAATGGAAGAACTCCTGGTATTTTCTTTTGTTTGATGTTGCGCAAGCGGAGCGATGGAAACGGGATATATTGCGAAGTTTTTTGGAACGCATGCAATTTATGTTATTCCAACGAAGCATATGGGTTCACGCCCACGACTGCAGGGCAGAGATAGACGTTTTGCTTTCGTTTCTCGATTTAAGTCCAGGAGAAGTAAAACTTGTAATTGTGCCCGATAAAGGACTGGTGCGGGAAGATTCTCGAAACCTCCGCAAATACTTCAACATTTCCTGACTGGCTGGATAAAAACTTACTGCGATTTTATACCATGGTAGCGTAACGCAGTAAACTTTAGACGTATATCAAGTCAAACGCGCATTGATTTACTCTTGTGCGTTTCGTATACTATAGTATAGAGTATTGGACGGCTAGCTCAGTTGGTTAGAGCGTCGCATTCACATTGCGAAGGTCGCAAGTTCGAGTCTTGTGCCGTCCACTATGAACAAAAAACTTTTTCTTTTTGTAGCGATTGCGGCGGTTATTGGGGTGGGAATTTTAGTGTTGCAGCCCTACGAGCAGGAAGAACCCGAACCGCAAAACACGCAGGAAATCGCCCAAGAAACTCCCCAAGAATTAGGACAACCCACCGAACAAACGATACAGTCGCTTATTCCTCAAATCCTTGGGTCTAACTTTGACGCCGGCACCGCTACTTGGCAAGTAGCAAACCTGGACAACCAGGAAGGATTAGAGCTTATTATTGGAGCTGCGGAAGGCACGTCCGACGCGCTAGGAAGGCCCGTAACCGCCACCATACAAATTGTAACACTTCTTGACGAGCAAGGCGCGTACGATCGTATCGGAGCGGTTGAGTATAGCGACTGGCTTTGGGGGGCGCCTGATGTTTTGCAGATTGCAGACATTGATGGAGACGGACAACAGGAAATTTTTATTGACCTTATGTATGGGGGAGCGGCAAGTTTTGCCCAGGGAGTTCTTGATATAGACATTCAGGCAAAGCAAGTTCGCTGGGCCAGACTTCAAGATAAGTCGGGAGCGGCAAGGGACGCCATTTTTATTAACGCGGTCTCGGCGGTGCACTGGAATAAAGTGACGTTTGCCGATACCGATAACGACAAACTGGGAGAAATTGTGGAAATCTTTGGCGCCCGCGACGCGACTAATCCTGAAAACATCGAATGCTCCCTGGATATGTACGAATGGAATGGAAACGCGTTCGCGTACACGGAAACACTCTCTGAACAAACGCTTGGGCAATTGAGTGACGAATGCGAATTGTGATATACTGGGGCAATGAACGCCGTACTGTTGGTAAAGTATATAAAGTGGCACCTTCTCGACGCTCCATTGGGCCTGGCAAAGGGGTGGGGAAATATTTTGTGGTTTAACTACAACTATTTTTCCATTGGGTTGCTTTTAAAAACGTACTTTGCGCCCTGGCGCAGAATTACCTGGGACTACGGCCGCGGATTCGACATTGGCCGCTACCTTTTTATTTTCAGCTCGAACGTTATCTCTCGCGTATTGGGCGCTGTTATGCGCAGCTTTCTTATTCTTGCCGGGCTTTTCCTGCAGGCTCTTCTTTGCTTTGCCGCTTTAGCAACTCTTGCGTTATGGCTTGCTTTGCCCCTGCTTATTGTATTTAGTTTTTTCTATGGCGTTATCCTTCTCTTTTGACATTGCAAAAACGCATATTCGCCAAGCCTTATGGTTTGACTCGTTTTTCCGCACGCAAGCGCTGGGCAAAATACGCAGAATAAGCCAGTGGGTTTTTGCCTTATTTTTTCTTGCCTTTTTACTTACGTTCCTGGTAGAAGGCGCGGTTTCAACAGATACGTCGCAATTCTTGCTGGGCATTTCATTTCTTATTTTTTCCTACACCGCCGCCATTGTTATTATCGAAAACTTTTCTGGCTACCTGCGAAATCAAAAAATGTCTCTCGCGAACAATAACCTTGCTGAATTTCTGTCTTTCGAGGTAGCGCGCGCCGCCCTTGGCGCCTCGCGCCACGCCAGGCGAAAACACCTGGCCCATATGGATTCAACACTGCTGTTATATTTTCTTTTGCGAGAAAGTCCGCGCCTACGGGCAATTTTCCAGCGCATGCTCCTAGACGCGCGAGAACTGCAAGAACTGCTGGGCGATAAAGTTAAAACCGCGCCCGTGCAATCAACAAAACAGCCGCCCGTGTTCTCTTTTGATTTCCAGGACACTATAGTTACGGCCCTGGACTTTGCGCAACAGCAAGGCAGAGTAAGCGCTCAGGAAGAAGACGTGTTTGCCGCGCTTGCCGTGCACAATACTTTTTTAAAGCAATTTCTTATTGAACGAAACTATTTCCCTGAAAAAGACGTGCTTCCCGTAACCCAGTGGCATGTGCATCTGCGGATGCGGCGCGAGGAGCAAAAAAAGTTTTGGTTAAAGAAAAATCTGCGCAGGTACGGCTCTTTGGGAAAGGAATGGGCGGCCGGATACGCAATAACGCTTGAAGATTTTGGGTTTAACATTTCCACGTTCGTGGAAGGCGCGCGCTTTCCTAAAGCCATAGGACATAAGGAAGAAAAAAAAGCAATTGAGCGTGTCCTATCGCGCCAGCAAATAAACAACGTGCTGTTGGTGGGAAATCCGGGTTCGGGGCGCCGCCGCTTAATAGAAGACTTCGCGTCCAAAAGCGTGCTGGGCGAAAACCAAAACAGCTTGTTAAATTACCAGCAGGTTGTGGAATTGGACTTGGCGCAGCTGCTGGCAAGCCTGGAAAGCATGGAAGATGCCGAAGCCGTGTTACAGCAGGCATTTCGCGAAGTGTTGCACGCGGGAAACGTTATTTTGGTAATAGACGAATTCCACAACTTTGTGGGCGAAGGCATGACTGCCGCCCCGGGAAGGGTAAACATTGCAAGCGTGTTAATTTCGTACTTGCGCCGCCCCGACTTTCCGTTTATCGCCATGACCACGTTTGGCGGACTGCACCGGTATATAGAACAAAACCCCTCGCTGCTTTCGTTTTTTGAAAAAGTAGAGGTGTCGGAACTGTCGCAGTTAGAATCCTTGCAGGTTTTACAAGAAATTGTGCCTTCGTACGAAAACCTATACAAACGGTTTATTTCCTATCCCGCGTTAAAGGCAATTATCCAGTACGCCGACAAATATATCCAATCGGTCCCGTTTCCGAAAAAAGCCGTGGACTTGCTGGACGAAGCAATGGGATACCTAGCCCAAACCGAAGATAAGGTGCTGCTGCCAGAGCACGTGGCCGCGGTGGTTACCGAACGCACGCAAATCCCGGTAGGGGATTTGGAAACCACCGAACGGGAAACCCTGCTGGATATGGAAACATTAATCCACAAACGCATTATTAATCAGGAAGAAGCGGTAAAAGAAATTGCCTCGGCCATGCGCCGGGCCCGGGCAGAGGTTGCCACAAGGCCTGGCCCTATGGGAAGTTTTCTGTTTTTGGGCCCAACGGGAGTAGGAAAAACGGAAACCGCCAAAGCGCTGGCCGCCATTTATTTTGGTTCCGAGCGCCGCATGGTCCGCCTGGACATGTCGGAATTCCAGCACATAGACGACATTGCCAGGCTGCTGGGAACCGCCACGCAAGACGGTTTGCTTACCACGTCTATTCGCCAAAATCCTTTTTCTTTGTTGCTGTTAGATGAACTGGAAAAAGCGCACCCCAATGTTTTAAACCTGTTTTTACAGGTGTTAGACGAAGGCCATTTAACCGACGGGGTTGGCCGCAAAACCGATTTTCGCCACACCATTATTATTGCCACCAGCAACGCGGGGTACCGGTTAATCCTGAAAGCGCTGCGGGAACAGCGGGATTTTACCCAGCTTAAACAAGAAATGTTAGACTATGTGTTTGAGCAGGGATTGTACCGCCCGGAGTTTATTAACCGGTTTGACGGCGTTATATTGTTTACTCCGCTTTCAGAACAGCACTTAATTCAAATCGCCGAGCTTATGCTAAAAAAACTACAGTACAATATGCAAGAAAAGGGGATTGACTTTGTCATTACAGAACCTTTAAAAGCAAAGCTTGCGGAACTCGGATATGATCCCACCTTTGGCGCTCGAAGCATGCGCAGGGTAATGCAAGACAAAATCGAAAACGCGCTTGCCATTGCCTTGTTATCGAATATAATAAAGAGGGGGGATAGGATTACCGTGGACCCCAACACCTTCGAGGTAAAACGTATATAACATTTAGATTATAAATCTTATGTCTACTATCCAAAAAGGAATTGTCGCCGGCTTGATAATCGTTCTCGCCGGCTTCACCAGCGCCTCGGCGCTTCTCGCCACCCGCGCGTGGGACCCGCTGTGGAATCCCTTCCGCCCCTCGCCAGAGCAGGTCTTAGCGCAAATGGCGCAAAAATCAAAAGAGCTGAACACCTTTCATCTTGTACAGAACTTCCACACGACAGGAAATACAAGTAAAGGAAACTTTAATATTGACTTTCGCTTTGCCAGTGATATTGACCAAACTAGCCTCGACGCACTCAAAGCTCATTCTTCTTTTAGCATTAACCTCAACTTTACTGCGCAACCAACACAAACGCCTTCTCTTATCCTGGATCATCTTGCATTAGAAGGAGAGGTGATAAGCATAGATGGTACCTCGTATGTTCGTCTTTCCTCTTTATCCTTGCCGGAATCTTTTGAAACATTCTTTGATCTTTTCTATTTTGGGCTTGATCCGAACCAACTGACCAACCAATGGATCAAAATCGACCAAAAAGAACTGCTGGCGTTTTCGGGAATTTCCCCAGAAATGGCCGCGCAAGAGCTCCAAAAGCAAACTCAACTACAAATAGAACTGCAGGAAATACTCTTGTCCCCCCAGTTCTATGTAATCCGTCAAGAACTTCCCGACGAAGAAGTAGACGGCAGAAAAATGTATCATTATGTTTTGGAAATTAAGGTGGCGGAAATGATAGACGCCGTATTTGCCAAAATCTTTGAACAAGAAGATTTTCAACAAGACCAATTCGCTGCGGAAGTTGCAAAAGTCGCTATCAAAGGAGTTATGGAAACATTCATCGAAAAAATAGGGCCCATTACCTCTGATATGTGGATCGACAAACAAACGCTCTATCTGCGCAAAGCGGCAATCCAAAAAACCATTGATTTGAAGCAATTCGACCCGACGCTCGAGGGCACTAGCTCCTTTGAGTACGAAATGACGTATTCTGACTTTAACAAGTCAGTTGCGATTTCCGCTCCCACAGAGAGCGCTTCTCTTCAGGAACTTTTTGAAACACTCCTCGAACCTCTCATCCTTCAACAATTGTAGCCGAATGCGAACCCTAGAATGTGTGATTCGCGGCTTCACCTTCACACATCCGGCGCATCTACCAGGAACAACCTTATCTCTTAATTCTTGCATATGCGGAAATAAAGAGACAATAATTTCTCCTTTTTGTACGCTTGTCAATAATACATGGTACAATAAAGAAAGGTACAATAAAAATATTGCGCGAAAGGTCGAATAAGAAGTTTCAAACAACTTCTATATGAAACCAATAGGCAAGGTTACTCATTATTACGGAAAAGCGGGAGTAGCTATTGTAAAACTCGAGGACCAACTCAAGGTGGGGGACCGCATTCGTTTTGAAAAAGGGGAGTATGTGTTTGACCAGGAGGTAGGTTCTATGCAAAAGGAGTATCAACCAATTGAACAAGCCATGGCAGGCGACGAGGTTGGGGTAAAAGTTAGCCAAAAAGCTCCCGAAGGATCCTTGGTGGGGCTGCTGCAGCAAGAGTAATGTATTTTACGCTGGGATATGAAAGCCGCTTGGCGGAAGTCTTTTGCTAGAATGGATATTAGGAAGTAAAACAAAAAGGTCGTGTACAGTTAAAACATACGCATATGAGTAAATTTCTTATTTTTGTAGTTGTAGTGGTTCTTGTGGGTGTTGGATGGTATTTGTGGAGCACGGGTGTTTTTAACCAAACTCCGGAAGGTGAGGGAGAGAATATGACAGAGGAAAACAAAGAAGAAGTCATGGTGGTTCTCGCGGAACAAAACAGTTCGGGCCAGTCCGGGACCGCCACCATTACGGAAACGGACGGGGGCGTGCGCGTGATAGTAGAAGTAACCGGAGCTCTCGCGGAGGTGGCGCAGCCCGCGCATATTCACGTAAACGCGTGCGCCAACATTGGGGGCGTGAAATATCCTTTGACATCTTTGGTTAACGGTTATTCTGAAACTATGCTGGACGTTTCCATGGCGGATTTGCGGGCCGGGTTGCCCTTGTCCCTAAACGTGCATAAGTCCGCAGAAGAGGTAAGCTTTTACGTTGCCTGCGGAGATTTGGTGTTGTAGTTTGAAACCGGCAAGGCAAAAAGCCGCCCATGATCGGGCGGCTTTGCGTACGCGAATAAGTAAAGTACAATAAACCTGTGATATTAAGAATTTGGAAAAACCCACATAGAGATACTCCAACATTCTTTAGAATATACGAACAATGAAATACTCGAAAAAGAAATTTGAACAAATGGTGGGGCGGGCGGTGGATGGGCTGCCAGAGCACATACAAAAGCGCATGAAAAATGTGGCGGTTTGCGTGGAGAGCCGCCCTACGGCAGAACAGCTAGAGGAAGAAGGTGCCGAAAAAGACGGCGTGCTTCTGGGGCTGTTTGAGGGCGTGCCCGAAACCGAATGGGGCAAGGGGTTTGGAAACGACCTGCCAGACAAAATTAGTATTTTCCAGAAAAACATTGAGAAGTTTGCCGAAACTCCCAAAGAAATTGAACAGCAGGTAAAAATAACGGTGTGGCACGAAATTGCCCATTATTTTGGCTTTCAAGATAACGATCTCGAACAGCTGGAACAAAATTGGTAAAATAAAAATATGTTTGACCTTACGGTATCTGCGCTTATTGTAATCGGGTTGCGGCTGCTGATTCCTTTAACCATTTTTAAATGGCGAGTTTTTGGGGCTTTGGCGGCTCTGGCAATGGACGCGTTAGACGTTGTGTTTGTAGATGTTCTGGTGCTACTGCTGCAAGAGCCGCAAACCGGGTTTGGCAACCATTACCAATTTGTCGACAAGTGGCTCGACATGTATTACCTTACCATTGAAGTTATCGTGTCCTGGTGGTGGGCAAACAAACTTGCAAGAAACACCAGCATTATTTTGTACCTGTACCGGTTTTTCGGCATGATTCTGTTTGAAATTACGGGCATGCGAAAACTGTTTTTCTTTTTTCCAAACCTGTTTGAAAACTTCTTTTTGTATTATATAATTGCAGAAAAGTTTTTCCCGCGGTTGGTGCCAACAACAAAAAAGCAGCTGGCTATTGTGCTGGCGCTGCTGTACATTCCAAAGTTTGGCCAGGAGTGGATGTTGCACTACGCCCAGCTGCACCCGTGGGGTTGGATCCGCGACACCTTTTTGCCCTTTATTATCCGCCAATAGAAACGAACCCGAAGATCTTTTCCAACCTTAAATAGATGAAGGAGGTCAGACCTCCTTTATTTTTGGCGCTTGCACCGAGCGAGCGGAGCGAGTCGAGGTGTGGATAAGTGGGGGTTGACCGGGGTGGATGAGTGGCGTATATTGGTAGGTAGGTGGCGAATTGTGGATAAAAGTGGGGAAAACTAACCCATTCTGTGGATAACTCCAAACCGTTTAAGCTGAATAGCTATGTTTTTAGGAGAGTATACATATTCTATTGATGAGAAAAAGCGGCTTGCCATTCCATCCAAATTTCGCCAAGCCCTTGGGAAAAAAGCAGTCATCACGCGCGGGCTCGACAGCTGTCTTTTTTTATACTCCGCGAAAGATTGGGCGGAACTGGCCGACAAGTTAAGCAAGCTGCCTTTGGCGCAAGCTGACGCCCGGGGATTCGCAAGGCTTATGTTGGCCGGCGCCATGGAAGGGGATTTAGACAAACTTGGCCGCATTCTGGTCCCCGATTATTTAAAACAATACGCCTCATTGAACAAAAAAACCGTAATAGCGGGCGTATACAACCGAATCGAGATCTGGGATGAAACCAAGTGGCATGAATATAAGACAAAAATGGAAAAAGAAGTGGGAAACATGGCAGAGCGGCTGAAAGAACTGGGAATTTGACAATATGCACAAAGCAGTACTAACCGACAAAATACTGGAATACCTGGATCCAAAACCAAACCAGAATTTTGTCGATTGTACCGCGGGGGCGGGAGGACATACCACGGCAATACTGGAACGCACGGCGCCCAAAGGAAAGGTGCTGGCGATTGATTGGGACCAAGAAGCAATCAAACAGCTGAAAATCCAAAATCCAAAATCCAAAATCCAAAACCGATTGGTGCTGCGGGAAGGAAATTTTGCAGACGTAAAAAACATTGTTCGGGAAGAAAAGTTTCAGCCCATAACAGGAATAGTGTTTGACCTGGGATTTTCTTCAGACCAATTGGGCCGGGGCAGGGGATTGAGCTTTCAAAAAGACGAACCCCTGGACATGCGGTATTCAAAAACAAATCCGGTTACGGCGGAAAAAATTGTAAATTTTAGCAGCAAAGCGGAGCTGGAACGCATACTAAAAGAATATGGCGAGGAAGAATTCGCAAATCAAATAGCAACAGCAATTGTAGAACACCGGGCGCAAAAGCCCATAACGAAAACCGGCCAGTTGGTAAAAATAATCGAGCAAGCCACGCCAAAGTCTTACCAGCGGAAAAAAATCGCGGCTGCCACCAAAACATTTCAGGCCTTGCGCATTGCCGCCAATAACGAACTGGAAAACGTGCGGGCCGGCTTAAAAGGCGCGGCGGAAGTTCTGCCCGCCGGAGGAACCATAGCAGTTGTTTCCTTTCATTCTTTGGAAGACCGCGTGGTAAAAAACTTTTTCAAACAGGAACATTCGTTACAACCCATAACCAAAAAACCAATAGTCCCAAGTCAAACCGAAATACAACATAACCCCAGGTCGCGCTCGGCGAAACTTCGGGTAGCAAAAAAACTATGACCTTCTTCACCTTATTCCTTGCAAGAAAAAAACTCCTTTTCATTTTTGGAATCGCGCTTTCAGCGCTTTTGGTAGGATTGTATATTTTCCAGCTAAACTACCTTACCCAGCTGGCCTACCACATAGCCGAAACAGAGGAACAGCTTTCAGAGTTAAAGTACGGCAACGCCACCCTGCAAGCCCAAACATTCCAGGCAATTTCCCTAAAGGACATGGAAATATTGGCCGCGGAAAAAAACTTTCGGAAGGTGGATAAAGTAACCTATGTTCGAGTATCAGCCGGTCCTGTTGCCCAGCAATGAAAAATTGGAGGGCAAACCTTATTCTTCTAGTCATATTCGGGCTTGGCGTCTGCATTGTGGGACGCCTCGTTTTTTTACAGGTGCTAAACGACGGCTTTTATAAAGCGCTCGCGCAAGGCCAGCAGAATGTCGCCGCCTTCAGCAAGGGCCAGCGCGGCGCTATTTTTATCCAGGACCGCAAAGGAGAGCTATACGTGCTGGCCACCAACCAGAAAATTCCGTACGCGTTTGCCTCACCCGCGAAAATCGAGAACCCCGAGGACGCGGCCCGCCAGGTGGCTGCCGCTTTGGCATTGGAAGAAAACGAAATCCTTCCCAAACTGCAAAAAAAGGAAAGTTTGTTTGAGTTTTTAAAAAAGCGCATTTCCGAAGAGGAAGTTTCGCGCGTTGAAGCATTGCGTATTCCCGGCATACACATAGGCCAGGAAGAAGTGCGCACGTACCCCCAGCAGCAGCTGGCCGCGCACGTCGCGGGCTTTACCAACCAGGACGGCCAAGGCCAATACGGCATAGAAGAATATTATAACGACGCGCTGGAAGGCAAAGAGGGGCTTTCGGGAAACTCGTTTAACCCGGCTTCCTATATTTTGGCTTCCCTGGACAGAGGCACACAGGACGGTTCAGACGTTGTGCTTACCTTAGACTATAACGTTCAGCAAATGGCTGAATCCCTTCTGGAAAAACACAAAGAACAGGTGCATTTTGTTACCGGAACCGTTATTGTGCTAGACCCGAAAACCGGAAAAATATTCGCCCTGGCGAATACGCCAACCTACAACCCCAACGACTATTTTAACCAAGAAAACATCGGCGTGTTCCAAAACGCCGCCGTGGAAAAAATATTTGAACCGGGTTCGGTTATGAAGTCCCTTACCATGGCCGCGGCCTTAGACGCTAACAAAGTTACCCCGCAAACAACCTATACCGACAGCGGACAGCTTACCCTAAACGGCTATACCATTTACAATTATGATTTTAAAACATATGGGCTGCAAACCATGTCCGAAGTGCTGGCGCATTCCATAAACACCGGAGCCGCGTTCGCGGAACGCCAGCTTGGCCATAAAAACTTTTTGCGGTATTTGGACAAATTTAAGCTTTTTGAACCAACCGACGTTGATTTGGCGGGCGAGGTGTATTCGAAAAACACGGTTGTAAAAAACGGCCGCGACATTAACTTCGCAACGGCCGCGTTTGGCCAGGGCATTGAAATGACGCCCATGCAGCTGGTGCGCGCCTACAGCGCTTTGGCGAACAACGGCGTTATGGTTGAACCGTTTCTTGCCGAACACCGCGCGGAAAAAACAAAAGAAATTCGGGTTATTTCAGAAAAAGCGGCAAGCGATGTTACCATTATGCTCACCAACTCGGTAGACAAAAACGAGGTGGGAAAAATTTCCGGATATTACATTGCGGGTAAAACAGGTACCGCGCAAATTCCCTGGTCCGTACTTGGCATAAACAAACCCGGGTACGCGGACAATGAAACCGTGCAATCGTTTATCGGATATTTCCCTTCGCTCGACCCGCGGTTTTTAATATTGGTAAGGCTTGACCGGCCCCAAACCAAGGCTGCCGGGGCGTCCGCCATTCCGGTATTTCGTGAATTGGCCGAGTATCTTATCGCGTATTACCAAATTCCCCCGGACTACGAACTGCCTCTTTAAAAATTCAGGAAAATACTGTATACTAGGCCTGATATGGACCAAAACACAACCGCCAAAAAACCGTTTCCTAAAGTGGTGCCCCTGTGGGTATTGCTTTGCGTTGTGGTACTATTATGCGGCATGTTCGCAGTATTGCTGTATATGCTAAGCAGCCAGGTATACAACTACACCGTGCAGATTCCTGGGCGCGGCGACGTGGACCTTTCTACGTTTGCCTACGGGGCGCACCCGGAGCTTGAAAACGCCGCGTTTTTCCAGCAAGTTAGAGACGAGTTTATCGCTCAAAAAGCCTCGTTTATTGAAGCCGATCTTTCCGCCATGCAGCTACGCTTATACGAACATGGGGAAGTCTTGTATGATGTCCCCATTGTAACAAAAGGAAAAGAGGGTTCCTGGTGGGAAACTCCGGCCGGGTTATACAAAGCCCAAGGAAAGGAAGAAAACCATTTTTCTTCGTTTGGAAGCGTATATATGCCCTCGAGCATTCCGTTTCAGGGAAACTTTTTTATCCACGGCTGGCCGTATTACCCAAACGGCACTCCCGTGGAAAGCACGTTTTCTGGCGGATGCATTCGCCTTTCTGTAGAAGACGCGGAAAAAATTTACGAAAAGGTAAAAGTTGGCATGCCCATATTGGTACACGAACAAGACTTTGCCGGCGACCAGTTCGCGTACCAGGGAAAATTGCCGGAACTTTCCGCGACAAATATATTGGTGGCCGACCTAAAAAGCAATTTCGTGCTGCTGCAAAAAGACTCCAAAACGCCCGTTCCCATAGCGTCGGTTACTAAACTGGTAACGTCCATTGTCGCCACGGAATATATAAACATCGAGAAAGAAATTACCGTTCCCCAGCGAGCTCTGGTGCAAACAAGCACGCCAAGACTCAAAGCGGGCCAGAAAGTATCGGTGTACAGTTTGCTGTACCCTCTTTTACAAGAGTCTTCCAACGAAGCTGCCGAAACGCTTGCTTCGTACCTGGGACCCACGTATTTCGTAAACTTAATGAGCCAAAAAGTGGATTCTTTGGGCATGAAAGACACGCACATAGCGGACGCTTCCGGCTTTGCCGCGGAAAATGTTTCCACCGCGGAAGACCTGTTTAACCTGGCAAAATATATGTATAACAACCGGGGTTTTTTGCTGGGGGTTTCCGCGGGTCGAGTGGAACGCCCGGATTTGTACGGATACCCGGCGTTTCAGAATGTAAGCAACTTTAACTTGTTTGCAAAAGACCCTGCGTTTGTGGGCGGGAAAATTGGCAAAACAGCGGCGGCAAAAGAAATGTATGTGGGTATTTTTGAACTTCCCGTGCAGGGGGAAACCCGCCCTATCGCCATAATCCTGCTTGGTTCAGAAAACGTAGCCATAGACGCGCAACGCATACTGGACCACATAAAGAATACGTATTGAAATATGGTCCCATCGTCTAGCCCGGTCTAGGACGCCAGGTTCTCATCCTGGTAACAGGGGTTCGAATCCCCTTGGGACCGCCATGAAGACCCCTGAAGAATTGAAAGAGCTGGTCCAACAAGCAAAATATGGCGACTCTGGCGCGTTCTCCTCTTTGTACGACTTTTACCTTACCCCCATATTCCGCTTTATTTATTTCCGAGTGCGGAGCAAAGAGGATGCCGAAGACCTTACGCAACACGTCTTTGTTAAGGCGTGGGGCGCTCTTGGCGATTTTGAGCAGGAAGGAAAGTCGTTTTCAGCCTGGTTATATCGCATAGCCCGAAATACCACCATAGATTATTGGCGCAAGAAAAAATCCACCCCGCTTGACCCGGCCTCTCCCATTTTTCATAATAAACAAGACAGAAACCCGGGGCCTGGCGAGTTAGCGGAACAAAAAGAAGAAGCGGAACTTATACGAGACGCGCTTGGCATACTCAATGAAGACCAGCAAGCTATTGTAACGCTGAAATTTATCGAGGGATTGAGTAATGCTGAAATTTCAGCTATTGTGGGAAAATCCGAGGGCGCCATACGCCAGGCGCAGTCACGCGGGTTAAAGGTGTTACGTTTGCATTTTAAGGAAAACAATTTATTGGTATGAACACGTTTAGCAAAGAAGAACAAAAAATAATACAAAAACTGGAAGCGCAAAAAAACAGCGTGCAACCAAGCCAGCAGCTGTTAAGCAAAATAATTGCCCGGCTTCCTGTGGAAGAACAGCCCCAATCGTTTATGTGGGTTCGTTTCGCGCTGCCCGTTGTCGCGGTTGTCCTTGTGGCGGCAGTATTTGCGGGAACCCGGTTTGTGGGACAAACGCCCCTGCCCGTCCCGACCCAAACTCCTGTTATAGAACAGCCCTTAAGCATAGCCGCCATTGAAGCAGAACAAGCGCAAATTGACCGGGGACTAACGTTTGAAGATTTCTTTGCAGACGAGAAGCAAATGCAAGAAGTTGAAACTACCCTGGCCGGGTTTTAAAATTATCATGGCATACCTGCAAAAAACAACCGGTATTATAGGAATCGTGCTGCTGGTCGGGCTGCTTTTTCCCAATTTTGTATTTGCCCGGGCAGAACGCGCGCAGGAACTTCGCGAACGGGCGGACATGCTGCGAGAACGCGTGTTGCGGTCTGAAGAGCGGCAAGAGCGCCCGCGAAACTTGCGTGTGCAGCCTGTTGAAGAAACGGAAATAGACAAAACGGAACGCGAAGAAAAAATTCAGCAGTTCCAGGAAGCGCAGGAACAACTGCAAGAACAGCCCGAGCAACTGGAAAACCAAAAGGCGGTATTACTGCGCGCCATTGAATCGCTTTTAGAGCACGCCCATGTGCTGGGAGAACGCCTTACGTTGTTTCCCGTAATTGAAGAGGACTTAAAAGAATCCATTGCGGCTGAACTGCAAGCCGACATTGCCGCGTTGGAAGATTTTCAAACGCGCGCGCAACAAGCCACCACGCCAGAACAGCTGCGCCAGCTTGCCCGGCAATTAAAAGCTTATCGCGAGGACATAACCCAGACGAAAGTACGCAAGTTAATGTCGTTGGCGCATATTGAAGCTTTTGAGTACCGCGTTGTAAACTTGGCTGCCGCGCGGGCCGAAAGCATCGCGGAACGCCTGGACGAGTTTAAAGAGGTAGATAAAAATGTTACGCAGTTGGAAGACCTGCTTGGCCAGGCGCAAGAACATATTGGCCAGGCTTCCGAAGAATTGGGGCAGTTAAAACAGGATATTTTACAAAGCGACATTGATATTGCCTTTATGGCCGCAACGAACGACACCTTAAAAAACGCGAAGGCAAACGTAAAAACAGCCTACGACTTGTTTCACCAAATCGCCCGGGAAGCCGCGGAGTTGTAAAAACCATTGACCCCGCACCATTTGTGTCTCGCAAAAGGTGCGGGGTTGACAATACCGCTGGGTTTGCTATGATACAAATACGCTAACAAACTTCGTAGAAATACGGGTTCAAAGTTGGGTGCTACAAAAAGAACTCCTTGCAAAAGGAGCTCTTTTTGTTTTACAATACATTTGTGGACTCGGGCCCGTCTTCTATGAAGTAAGATGTTAGCGTTAGCACCTAACGAAGCGGGTGCGAACCCCGCCGGGTCCACGCAAAAACGTCCCTATTCTATAGGGGCGTTTTTGCTTTCAGAAGCCTCTGTAAAGTGCTACTCTCATTGTACCACAAAGGGTATTGACAAAGTTTATAGAGTATGCTATAATGCTAGTACAAATAAATAATAAAGCTGGTTTTTGAGGAGAAACTAGCCTTAAATAAGCTTACTGCGCCCACCGAAGCCTTGGCGAAGGTGGGAATAAAGCGAAAAACGGGCTCCTCACAGACGCCCTTTTTCTTTACCCCACTTAAGCTCATAATCCCAGATTGTGACCTCAAGCGGGAAGATACAGTACATTCAAATAATCTTCATGGCGGCGAAATGGACATTAGTCAGACACATTCAGAAAAGATTTACCTAGGGATGAAAACAGGATTAGTGTTCAGTTCGCCGCTATGATCTTCTATTGAGCTAGTCACGCTGGGAAAACGGTGGCTGGTTCAATAGAGGTACCATAGAAGCAACCCTTCGACTCGCTTCGCTCGCTCAGGGCAAGTACTCACTAGAAGGCTGTGGAATCAGGGGATTTCCTCATCTTGCAAATCCCGCGACATTACGTTATTACAATTCCGGGACGCAGGGTACATCCTTTGGCTCCCAGCCTTATGGTGGGTATAAAATTCAGCGCAGAAGCGCTGGTTATTGAAACCTCGCCAAGTTGACACAGGAGATCGATTTTGATATTCTATATCTATGGCAAACAAAGTTAATCTCAAAAATGTGGTTTGGCAGGAAGGCAAATACTACGTTGCTCAAGGATTGAACGTAGATGTTTCGAGCTTTGGGAAAACAAAAAAAGAAGCTCTTGCGAATCTTCAAGAGGCCATTGAGCTTCGTTTTGAAGACGAAAAGGCAACAAAAATAGCCAAAGTAGAAAACGCAGAAATCATTAACCTTTCGCTTTCCCGTGCCTAAACTTTATTCTTCGAGAGAAGTCGTGCAAGTCCTTCAAAAGAAGGGCTTTGTTTATATTTCACAAAAGGGCAGCCATGCGAAATTTCGAAAAGAACGAGGACCAACACTAACCGTAATCGTGCCCGCGAATCGGAAGGAAATCCCCTATGGTACTTTTCGATCCATTCTGCGGCAAGTGAATCTTAGCGAAGAAGAATTTGCCAAAGCCTTGAAATAATGTTGCCTGGGTAAGTTTGCTTTATATACTGTCAAATTGGGAGTTTTACACAAAATTCAGTGCAGAAGCGCTGGATTTTTTGTATAATAAGACAATGTCTTTTAATGATATTCTTGGAACTAATTGGCACGCCATATCTGCCGGGGAAGCGGTACGCAAACTGGAAACCGACGCGGAGAACGGCTTATATGAAAAAACCGTGCAGCGCCGCCGCGAATTTTTTGGCCCAAACAAATTGCCCGAAGCAAAACCGACTTCCAAACTGGTTCTGTTTTTAAAACAATTCCGCAGCCCGCTTATTTTTATTTTAGTGGTAGCGGGCTTTGTTACCCTTGTGTTCCAAGAATACACCGACAGCATTGTTATTTTTGGCACCGTGCTTTTGAATACCATTATCGGGTACGCGCAGGAAAGTAAAGCCGCCAACGCCCTGGCAAAACTAAAACAAATTTTGCACCACAAAGCCACCGTACTGCGGGGCGGCCAGGAAATGCAAATTGCCCAGGAAGACGTACTGCCCGGCGACGTTATTATGCTGCACCCGGGCGATAAAGTGCCTGCCGACGGCCGGCTTTTGCACTGCTGGAATTTGCAGGTAAACGAAGCGGTGCTTACGGGCGAATGGATTGCCGCTTTGAAGCGGAACACCGTATTGCAAACCGCAACCTCTTTGGCAGACCGCGACAACATGGTGTATATGGGCAGCGTGGTGGAATCGGGCAACGGAAAAGCCGTGGTTGTGGGCACCGGGCTTTACACCGAGCTTGGCCGCATTGGCACCCTTATAAAAAACGTCAAAGAAGAGCACACGCCCTACCAAAAAAAGCTTACGCACTTTTCGTGGATTATTGGCATCGTTATTACCCTGCTCGCGCTTTTGATATTTTTGGAAGGGACGCTTACGGGAGCGGGCGTGGTTGAAATGTTCGAGCTGGCCGTAGCCATTGCCGTATCTGCCATTCCCGAAGGCCTGCCCATTGCCATGACTATTGTGCTGGCCATTGGCATGCAGCGCATTTTGCAAAAAAAAGGGCTCGTGCGCTCCTTGCCGGCCGCTGAAACTCTGGGTTCCACCACGGTAATTGCCACGGACAAAACGCTTACGTTAACGGAAGGAAAAATGCAAATGGAAGAAGTGGTGCCCTTACGGCTGCAAGACAAGGAACTATTGTACATTGCCAGCACCCTGGCAAACGAAGCGTATGTCGAAAACCCGGATCATGCCTTAGAACAGCAAATAGTAAGGGGAAGGCCTACGGACCGCGCGTTAATGCAGGCGGGTATGGCTGCCGGGTTTTCCAAAACAAAACTAGAAGAACGTTTGCCTTTGGTGTTGCGCATTCCATTCGATTCTTCCACCAAATACGTGGCAAGTTTTCACCAAACTACAGACGGCATAAAACTGTATGTTTCAGGAGCTCCGGAAGCCCTGCTGGGAATTTCAAACCTTTCACCGGATGAACGCAGGGAAGCGACGGACACCCTGGCAAACCTTACCCAGCGCGGGCTGCGCGTAGTGGCGGCAGGCGTAAAAATCATTGGGCAAGACCAGTTTGCCGGAAAAACACAAGAACAGCAACAAAAATTTTTAAAAAATCGCATTGGCGGCCTGCAGTTTATTGGATTTGTCGCCCTTAAAGACCCCATACGCAAAGGCGTAAAAGACGCCATCGACGAAGCAAAAATGGCGGGCATTAAAACCGTGATTGTTACGGGCGACCACGCCTTGACCGCCCGGGCAGTGGCCAAAGAACTTGGCTTACCCGCGGAAGCGGAAAATATTATGCAAGGCAGACACCTCGAGGGCATCGGGGATAAAGAGCTTGCCAACCTGCTGGCCCAAATTTCCGTGTTTGCCCGGGTGGAGCCCGCGCACAAACTGCGCATTATTGAAGCGTGGCAAAATCAAAACGCGGTTATCGCCATGACCGGAGACGGCGTAAACGACGCGCCAGCCTTAAAAAAAGCGGACATTGGTTTGGCGTTAGGATCTGGCGCCGACGTTGCCAAAGAAACGGCCGACCTGGTTTTGCTGGGCGACAACTTTGCCATTATTCCCGCAGCCATTAAAGAAGGACGGGTTATTTTAGACAACATCCGGAAAATTATTACCTTTATGGTTTCCGGTTCGTTTACGGAAACCATACTTATTGGGGCAACCCTTCTTATCGGCGCCCCGTTTTTACCCGTTACCGCTTTGCAGATTTTGTGGATTAATTTGGTGGAAGGCACGCTTCCCAGCATTGCCCTTACCAAAGAAAAAGCGGAAAGCGACGTAATGCGCCGGCGCCCGCCCAAACACAACAGCTCTTTGCTTACCGGAGAAATGAAAGCCATTATTTTTGTCATTAGCTTTATTACCGACCTTATTTTGCTTGGTTTGTTTTACTGGCTGCTTTCTGGCGACCTGGGATACAGCCAGCATCATATTCAAACCATTATTTTTGTTGGGCTGGGAATTGATTCTTTACTGTACGCCTTCTCGTGTAAAAGCCTGCGCAAAAATTTGTGGCAGTACAACCCGTTTTCCAACCTATGGCTGGTGTCGAGCGTCCTGGCGGGTTTTGCCATGCTGTTTGCCGTCATATACATTCCGGTTTTGCGGCAGCTTTTTGAAACCCACCCCCTTAACCTGTTTGACTGGACTTTGTTGGCCGGCCTTGGAATACTAAATGTAATCTGTATTGAATTTGGAAAATGGATATTTATCCAATACGACCGCAAAAAGGGCGCTGCCATTGAAATGTAAAAATATGCTATTTCACTTTTTTCTTTTTGTATTTTCCGCATTCTTGCTGCTTTGGTCTTCCAACTGGTTGGTAAGCAGCGTTAGCCAAATTGCCCGGTATTTAAAGTGGCGCGAATTTGTCATTGCGTTTTTCGTAATGGCGGTGGTGGCGTCATTCCCAAACTTGTTTGTGGGGGTTATTGCCGCCTTCAACGACGCGCCCGAGCTTTCGTTTGGCGACGTAATGGGCAACAGCGTGGTAGACCTTACGCTGGTCGCGGCGCTTGCCGTGTTTTTCGGCCAAGGTTCGCTGCGCGGCGAAGGCCCGCTGGTGCAACGCTCCTCCCTTATTACCGCTGCCGTTGCCGTCCTTCCGCTGCTGCTTATTTTAGACCATGAACTGGGTAGGGGAGACGCTGTTGTACTATTACTTGCGTTTTTGTTCTACAGCTTGTGGCTTTTTTCCAAACGCGAAGAATACACGCATATTTTTAACCACGCCAACGAACCTGTCCGGCCGAAAAACCCCCCCATTGCCAGGTTTCGGACATTTTTCGTAAATGTCTTAAAAACCGTGGCCGGTATCCTTATTTTGCTGGCTTCCGCCTACGGCGCGGTTGAAGCAGTCTTGTTTTTTGCCGACCAGTTCCAGATTCCCGTTGCCCTTATTGGAATTTTCGTGCTTGGTTTTGGAAGCGCGCTTCCTGAAGTTTACTTTACCATTGCCGCGGCCCGCCAAGGCAATAGCCGAGTTATTTTGGGCGATTTAATGGGGGCGGTTATCGTAATGTCCACACTGGTGCTTGGAATTGTGGCCTTAATCCAACCCATACGCATAGACGACTTTTCCCCGTTTGCTTTAGCGCGCTTTTTTCTTATTGTTTCGGCCCTCTTTTTCTTACTATTCCTGCGTACCGGCCGAAAAATAAACCGCAAAGAAGGAGTGTTTTTGCTTTTCCTGTACATGGCCTTTATCGCGGGAGAAATTCTTATTCGCGTATTCGACCTCCCCTAAGGCTTTGCAATATGGTATGCTAGGGCCATGCAAGACATAGTGTACATTGTTATTATCGCGGGCCTGGCCTTAGCTTTGTTTTTGCTGTGGCAAAAAAGCCAAAAGCAGCAGGCCGAAGGTGGCAGCAAGACTGGCGGACAGGAAATCGTTATGATCCAAGGGCAAATTGCGGAGCTTCGCCAGACTGTGGACGAAAAACTGGGCGGGGCGACCACCATGTTCCAGCAGCAGTATTCAGAGTCGGCCAAGCTTATTCAGGCTGTAACCGCAGAATTAACTCGCGTGTCCGAAGGCCAAAAGCAGGTAATGAACGTTACCGAACAGCTGCAGAGCCTGCAGGATATTTTAAAAAATCCAAAGCAACGGGGAGTGCTGGGCGAATACTATTTGGAAGCGCTGTTAAAAAACGTAATGCCTCCGGGTTCTTACCAAATGCAGTACGGCTTTCCCAACGGTACTATTGTGGACGCCGCCGTATTCGTAAAAGACAAGATTATTCCCATAGACTCGAAATTCTCGCTGGAAAACTATAACCGTATAGCTGAAACCGCGGATGCCTCCGAAAAGGCCCGTTTGGAAAAAGCGTTTGTGGGCGACCTAAAAAATCGCATTGTGGAAACCGCAAAATATATCCAGCCAGAACAGGGCACAACCGACTTTGCGTTTATGTTTATTCCGCACGAGGCCATTTATTACGACCTTTTGGTAAACAAAATTGGGGCCGTAACCGAAGACACGGAAAACCTGGTACAGCGGGCCGCGGGCAAATATAAAGTTATTATTGTTTCACCCACGTCGTTTTTGGCGTATTTGCAAACTGTTTTGCAGGGGCTTAAAGCCATGCAAATTGAAGAATCCGCAAAGCTTATTATAAAGCGCGTGGAAGACTTGGGCAGGCATTTAAAAGCCTACGACGAGCACCACACCAAACTGGGCAACTCGTTAAGCGCCACGGTAAACAGCTACAACGCCTCGCGCAAAGAACTGGGCAAAATAGACAAAGACGTTTTGCGCATTACGGGTTCCTCAAACGAAATTGATGTGCTACAATTGGAAAAACCCAGCACACTCGACGAGGATGAATAATGGTTAGAGTAAGAGTAGTGAAAGAAGGGGACGAGTACATTCTTATACGAACTGACGGAGTCGAGTGCGAATGGAGAGCCTATTCGCTACTAGACGCTACCAAAAAAATGAGTCTTGAGGTAAAAAGTAGGGATATCCATATAGACACCACGGCGCTCATTCCCTTTTGGAGAGAAGAAAACAAAAGAAAGGAAGAAAAGCTGCACCCAAAGAAAGGGCCGCCCTAGCGGGTAACTGCTCACTGGGGATAACTTCCTACACGAAGGATTGACCGCGTGGTATGATAGTCCTCACCAATGCCAAAAGGACAACTCACAGTTGAACAGCGTCTCAGACAGACAGTTACCCGTCTCAAGAATGAAAACGCAAG
>DASWIZ010000011.1:0-12521 GCA_036397395.1 Minisyncoccota bacterium | reverse complement strand
TCAAGAAGCTTTACCTCTTTTGCGATGATGGGAAGGACCCATCTTAAACGCTCCTCTTTGATTGTTTTTGTCATGGCGGTACACATACCCAGGACTCTACCTGTTCCTGGGAAAACCGCCATATGTGCTTGCACATTACCGAAGCAGATTGACAAGTCCGGTCTTTTCAGTAAGGTGAGATCCCAAGAATCCGCTCCAAAGGCGGTTTTTTGGTTAATTCTTTTCATCTTTTTACAAAATTCATTAAGATTTGCTGTACGCCCTGTTTGTCAAGCTTGTATTTTGCCCAGAGGTCTTTGGGAGTGCCAGATTCGGTGAATTGATCATAGACACCGTGCAGTTTCATAGGAACGGGATGATTCTCCGCAAGGAACTCTGCCACTGCCGAGCCCATACCGCCCATGACATTGTGGTCTTCTGCGCAAAATACTTTGCCGGTCTTTTTCGCTGATTGCAACAAAGTTTTGCCGTCCAACGGCTTTATAGTGTGCAAGTTTATCACTTCTATAGAAACCTCGTCTTTCAATTCTTCCGCTATTTGCAAAAGCCAATACACCATGTATCCGTGAGCAATGGCAGTAACGTCTTTCCCTTCGCGCAAAACCTGGGCTTTGCCCACCTCAAACGGCGTTTTCTCGGTGGTGAAATTAGGCGTGCCTTCGCGCACGCCGCGCAAGTACACCGGCCCTTTCAAGTCGTAGGCGGCTTTCACCGCTTTTTTCGCTTGTTCAAAATCCGCGGGCGCTATCACGGTGAAATTGGGCAAACAACGCGTAATGGCAATATCTTCTGTCATCTGGTGGGTGGGGCCGTCTTGCCCCGTAGCCAGGCCTGCGTGCGACGACACGTACACTACATGATTTTCAGGGTACGCAATAGTGGTACGTATGGGCTCCCATGCCCTGCCAAGCAAAAAAGCGGCGTACGTTACCACATAGGGTACTTTACCCTCGTACGCCAACCCGGCCGCTATGCCGGTTAAGTTCTGCTCTGCCACGCCCACTTGGATAGTGCGCTCCGGGAATTTCTCACCAAAAAAATGCGCTCGCGAACTTTCCATGGTGTCTGCCACCAGCACCACCATGTCTTTTTTTACCGCGCCTAATTCTGCCATCCCCTGGCCCAACCCATCCCGAATTTTCTTTATCTCTACATTCTCACTCAAATAGTTTTTCGCTAGGTTATATTGCATACTTTGTATTATACCTTCTCTAAAGCTCTCTTTCTATTCATGCTAGCTATTGACAATTATTTGTGGTTTGCTATACTAAAATATACCCACGAAAAAGACCCTTATGGGGTTCCGTCCCCATCGGGGACTTTTTCTTTTTGGGTGCGCGACAGTATTGTCCGCTGGTCATGGATATAGGATATCGGCGCTCCAGTTCGTTTAATCAATATGGAACACTTCTCTTTCGGGTGCGGGGACAGTACGACAAGCAGTCTCGAACGTTCCTTGAGAAATGCGATCAATCCTGCAAAATCTCCGTCGCTTGATACTATTACGGCCTTGTCAAATTTTTCTTCATACGCATCGCGGACAATATTAAGCACCAAATCAGCATCGCAGTTACCTTTCGCTTTGCCATCGCCATCATACACCACCTCTTTGTACACAAGAGTAAATCCCGTTTCCTGCAAATATCTATAAAGCTCCTTGTACTTGGGTATAAGGCCGATAAAAAGATACGCTGTCTGCACGGCATATTTCTCGCGCAGCCATACTCGGAATCTTCGATAATTCAACTCCCACCCTAAACCCATTATACCCCTGTAGAGATTGGCACCGTCGATGTATGCAAAATTGTTTTCGTTTTTCCTCATTGCGTTATTGTGATGTATCTCTCCTGTTCGCCCAACTCCGCCATCCCCTGCCCCAGCCCATCCCGTATCTTTTTTACCTCCACGTCCTCCCCATCCAAATAATTTTTCACAAAGTTATAATTCATGCTGTAGCTCTTTTAACGCTTGTTTCGCCTGCTTTTCGTCAGGCGTTACGCCGTGCCACTTGTAGTCGTATTCCATAAAGTCCACTCCTTTGCCGGGAATGGTGTGGACAATGATGCATACGGGCTTTTCGGTAATCGCTTTTGCCTCTTCGAACGTGGAAATAATCTCTTCCATGTCGTGGCCGTTCATATCCATTACGTGCCAGCCAAACGCTTCGTATTTTTCTCGCAACGGCTCCAAGGGCATCACGTCTTCGGTATTACCGTCTATCTGGATATTGTTGCGGTCGACAATACAGGTGAGGTTGCTTAGCCGATATTTGGCGGCAAACATGGCGGCTTCCCAGGTCATGCCTTCCTGGTGCTCCCCGTCTGACGTTAAGCACCATACATGGTATTTATGCTCTGCGCCATTGAGCTTTGCTGCCATCGCAAAACCGCAAGCCTGCGACAAACCCTCGCCCAAAGGGCCGGACGATGTCTCGAGCGCCGGAATTTTGTGCACAGAAGGGTGCCCCTCAAGAATCGAGCCGATTTTGCGCAAGGTGGGCAAATGCTTTTTGTCTATGTACCCCGCGTGCATCATGGTTACATAGCGCACAGGCACAATATGGCCGTTGGACAACACCAGCCGGTCGCGATCAGCCCATTTTGGCTTTTTGGGGTCGTGTTTTAGTACGCGAAAATACAGCGCCGTAAAAATGTCGGTCATACCCAAAGGCCCTCCCGAATGCCCGGATCCCGCCTCCAACAGCATACGAATAATATCCTGCCGTATTTCGTTTGCCTTTTGCTCTAGCTCCTGTATCGAGTATTGCTTCATTGCCTTATTGTAAGCCATTTACTCACTCCCGTCATCCACAAACCGAAACGTGGAGAGGATTTGCTCGAGTTCATCTATTGCGTTTGAAGATACGATAAAAGTTGTGTCATTATGGGCATCGATTAAAACCTCTCTTACCTGGCCATGAAATCCTTGCAACAGAGCCGATGAATACGCAGTTCTTCCGCCAACAGTGGTTTTTGAGTAGTTGTATTCAAGATCACTGCTTGCTGCCTCACGATATTCTTTCTCTCGCTCAAGCGGTCTATAGACAATAGCTATATTAATCTCTGGCTCGGATGATTCACCTATACTATCTCTTGGGAATAGCCGCACAATGTTACCATAGTCTTCTTGGGCATCTCCTTCCCTAAGCTGCCATTCTTCTGTTGGATACAGAAACTCAAACCCAAATTCATCGTTGCGGTAGGTTTGCCAGTCGGAGACAATATCGTCATCATCGTTAATTCTCTCAATGTAGTATTCGGTAGAATCGCAGGTAGAAATAGCTCCGGTTGAGTCGGTTTTGCCAAACGCTTGAACCTTATCCCCTATTTTAAGCAAATCTGCGTCCGATACGTTCTCAAAATTCTTACAGGGTGGAAATTCGCCATAATGATAAATAACTTTTATTTCAGAATCGTCGAACGCCTGGAGTAGCAGATAACAAACACCATCCACATGACATTCAAGGTAATTTTCTACAACAATCCCGACAATTTTTATCTCTTTGGAAAGTTGATTGGTCGTCGCCACCCAACTACGGTCACCAACCACTAGCCAACATTCATATCCCGTTTGCGCCTGACATTCTTGCTGGCTTACGAAAACCTGCTGTTCAGGTAACGAAGGCTGCGCTGTCTTGAGTAGCAAAATGCCGGCGGCGAGGATGATGGCGATGAGCGCGACGAAGAGGTATAGCCGCTTGTTTGCGAAAAGTGATTTCTTTGGCGGCTGGAAATTTCTACTGACGCTTGGCTCCTGCTGTATCGGTTGTTTGTTTTGTTGTTCCATATGACTTTATGATACCATTATTTTTGAAATATCGTAAGGCAACAGAAGAATCCTTTGCGGTTTGGGGGGTCACAGGAAGCGCATCGTCTACCCAACAATACAAATCCGTGATATGATGAGACTGGCATGGGGCTTCTTGTTCTGTGGAAAACTTGCTGTGGATTGTTGTCTTGACTTGCTTTTGGTATAATACACTAAATATATGAATAAGCGACAAAGCATTGTTTTGGCAGGAATCGTGGGCGCGCTTGTGGTGGCAGCGGCCGCATGGTTTGCGTATTTCCGCCAACCGCAGGAAGAACCGCCGCAAGAACGGCAAGCAGAGGAGCTTATCAAGGAAGAAGAACTGCGGCGGGAAAATACCGCTCCTCGCGCAGAGCCTCTCTCCGAGGAGAGAAAGGTAGAGCTCCGCGAAGAAAATGAATAACAAGTTAATCTTTTCATATCATGAAAAAATATCTTTCTCCATATTTCTTCTCTATGCTTGTGGGCGCCGTGGTCGTGGCGCTGCTTGGAGGCTGGTACGCCTTTGCCTTTACCCCACCCGTAGACTCTCCACCTACCTGTAACGCGGGAGACCCGGGATGCGACGCTCCGATCAATGTGGGGGGGACGCTGCAGCATAAACAAGGAACACTACAGGTTGATAATTTCCGATCATACTTAGACGGCATTTTTGACGGAAACGTGGGCATTGGCATTCCCCTTCCTCTTGAGAAGCTCGAGGTGGACGGGAACATCCGCTTGGGAGGCGCCTTGCCCTCTCACAAAATCTCTAACCTAGCAACCCCAATAGCTTCTTCGGATGCGGCAACCAAAGGATATGTTGATGCGGCGAGTGGAGGAGGAGGCGCCTACACTGCCTACGGCACCACGAGCTGCGCTTCGGGGTGGACAACGGCGTATACGGGAGTGGCGATGTCAACTGTGATCAGTACTGGTTCCGGCGCTGGGACTGGTGGCATTGTCTGCAAGAACGGCAGTGCTTTTACCGATGCAACCTCTGGTGGTTTTCTTTGGGTGACCGGTAGTAGTGGGGTTAATGCTTCTCCCAACCCTGTCTCCTGCGCCGTGTGCGTCAAGTAAGATGCTAGCGACTCACCGCATTTGGCTGCTGTTTGGATGTTTGGCTGTTGCTGCCGCTCTTCTTGCCGCGGGCGTCGCAGCCATTCTTTTTGATTCAAAGGGAGCTGTTTTGAAAGAGGCGAATTCAGCTTGTATTACCGAAACCGCCCGTCTCGAAGTCCGCGGGAGTTCGCTTGCGCCACTCGTGAAAGCAGGCGACACCATCACGGCTTTCTATGGCTTCTACGAGTGCAATCCCCTGGAGCGAGACGACCTCGTCCTCTACAATCACTCCGGCAATGACGTGCCGCTGCTCAAGATAGCCAAGGCCCTTCCGGGGGATACTTTCGCATTAGAGGAGGCGGGCGGGAGATGGCACATCCTTGTTAACGGCGAGGTTCTCAAAAACAGCGAGGGCCAACCCCACACACTCAACCAAAGCGGCTACGACATGCTCTCGCTCTACGCCGCCGACTACAACGGCGTTATTCCCAAAGAGGCCTATTTGCTGCTCGGCAACCGGAGCTCCGGCTCCCTCGACAGCACCGTATTCGGCTTGGTTGGCACATCTGATATTTTGGGCAAAGTAGAATGATCAACAGATTTATGAATACCCGATTCATCAACAAAGATATACATAGGATGATTTAGCTGCGGAAGACGTCGAGGAACACTTTTGAGGGAATGCGCACGCGGCCTTTTGCGGCCAATTCTTTTTTGCCTTTTTTTGTTTTTCAAGCAATTTCCGTTTGCGCGTAACGTCGCCGCCATATAAGGGTGTCGTCACGTCGCGGCGGCTGGCGCGAATGCTTCTATTGCCATCGGCGCCGACGACAATCCAGTAGTGTCGTATTATGATAATACCAATAAAGAGCTCAAGGTCGCGCGATGCAATACTATAGGTTGTAGCGGCGGTCCTCTGCCGGCGTCTTGCACAACCGGAGATGTCCGCGTTCAAAAGCCAAGCGCAGTCATTCTTGCTCTTCCCATTTTCGATCCGAGCGATCCAAGTCTTACGAGTAGCGCGCTGCGGATTCAAACCCTGACCGGAGTAGAGGTATTTGATCTGTTGCCGATAACCGATGTGAACGCCTCGCCAGTTCGAATTCAGACGCCAGGAGGCGTCAGGGCCATACGAAGATAATCTAAAATTGGTAATGGCTTATCAACCCTACAACTTTTTGAGGCCGCGGTGCTCGCGGATTTTCTATAAGAAACCGTCTAAAAAGTCAGTTTCGAGCTAAATTGGTTTATTTTTGAATAATATCTTTTGGTTCTTTGCGTGGAACGCCAAGCTTGTCGAAATCTTTATCGTAAGAAACGACCGCCGCTTTCCCATTCTGGACCAACTCATGAGAAGCGAGCAACGCGTCGAGAAACTTTACGCTTGAAGTTTCGAAAAGCTCAACAGCCAAGGAAAAGTCAAGCCGATCGTCTATGAAAACTCCATGAATCTCAAAGCTTTTAAGCGCGGACAAGATTTTTGGTTTTTCGAATCGGTAAAAACTCTGCAATACCCATACAAGCTCGGCCATTGCGTGGGAGGGCGCGAATCCCTTTATTCCTCCCGCCTCAACCGCCAAAAACAGCCGCTCGCAGTCTTTAAACATTTGTTCATTATCCTTTACGAGAAATCGAACAAACACATTCGTATCAATAAGATACCGCATGAACGTTTAAGCGCGTTGGTAGTGTTTCTCCATATACTCCCTGATTTTCACGGGGTCTATGGGCTTTTTCACGCGAAAACTTCCCGCAAGCTCACGCAAGCTCATCGCGGGTTTAATGCGTATCGCCTCTTTCGATTTTTCCAGCTCAACAGTCAATCTCTCTCCTGCCCTAACTCGTAATGCGTCCCGCAACTTCTTAGGAATGGTAATTTGTCCCTTTTTTGTGATGGTAGTAGAGTAAGTCATAATACATTTGCATTACTTTTTATAACTTCCTTACTTTTAAGTATATTCCTTACTCTATACCCTGTCAACCCCACCTCCCTACTCCACAAACCCCAGTAGCAGATCCGCCAGTTGGCGGATCGCTACGGGGTAAACCGAAACGTGGAGAGGATTTGCGCTATATGTTCTTTGTCGGCCCAAAAGACAATATATCGATACTCTTCCCCTCGGATTTGGATGGAAGTTGGCGGCGCCACAATAAATGCAGATTGAGAATTCCATATCTCATGTTGGTCTTCTGAGGGTAGGATGAGATATCCTTCTCGCCCATCGACTTCAACGACTTTGATCTGAGGACTTATGCCATATGGCTCGAGTTTATGATATGCTTCAGCATCAACAACGGTTTCAACTTTTGTTAACTCTCCTCCAGAGGCTGTAAATGCAAAAAATCCATCCGCTCCCTCATATTTTTCCCCTCCCCAATTCTCATCAAACATCCAATTCTGTGGATACTTCATCTTAAAGCCATACCCCTCGTTGCGGTAGGTTTGCCACCCCGCAAAATCAAGCTCCGCTTGATCGCGGGGCGCGGGCGGAGGAGTTTGGGCAACAGGAGTTGACGAAGGCGTGGGCCAAACCTGGTTTTGCCCCGCCCCTTTTAACAGCAAAATGCCGCCGACGGCAAGGACGGCCGACACGGCGGCAACGATAAGAAGTAACTTGATTTCTGGCTTAAAGTCTTTGAACATACCATTACGCGATTAGTACGATCGTACTATTTATGTTATTCGCTTGCGTCGACGGCAAGTTCTTCGAGGTGGCGGAGGGCAGCCGCGGGGTCCCCTGTTTTCATAACCGCACTGCCAACGCCAGCGTAATCGGCGCCCGCCTCAAACACGCTTTTGATGTTTTTCTCGTTAATGCCCCCGTCCAGGCCTATGGTAACATCTTCTTTTAACCTGCAGATTTCCGCAATTTTGGAAAGCACATCTGGCATAAACTCCTGCGCCTGAAATCCGGGGTTCACCCCCATTACCAGCACGGCATTGAGCTGTTCCATATACGGCGCAATTTTGGAAACAGGCGTTGGCGGATTTATAGCGATGGATTTTTGAAACCCGTACTCCTCCATTTTCTGCAAAACCATTTCCGGATTATCAGTAGCCTCGATATGAAATATGACCCGTTTTGCCCCAACTGATTTGCAATCTTCAAGATATTTTTCCGGATTCTCTACCATTAAGTGAATCTCGAGGTTGAAATACTGGGAAGCCTCACCGAGCTGGAAAAGGTTCACCGACATATTGGGCACAAACTTGTTGTCCATAATATCGATGTGCACCCAGTTGCTATGGTCGCGTAACTGTTTCAAGCCCTCTTGAAGCTCTGCGGGATCTGCCGTAAGAATTGCCGGAACTACGCGTTGCATTATTGCTCAAACTCGTTAATTTTGTTAACGCGGCGTTCGTGGCGGCCGCCTTCAAACTCGGTTTCCAGCCACAGTTTTACCGCCTTCTTTGCTTCGTCTGCAGAAAGGTACCTCGCGCCGAGCGAAAGCACATTTGTGTTGTTATGGCTGCGAGAACGCTGCACGATTTCTATAGGCCCGCCATAATACACCGTTGCGCGCACGCCCCGCACTTTATTTGCGGCGAGCGCCTCGCCCTGGCCCGATGCCCCCAAGATAATGGCCCGGTTGTTTTTTGGGTCTTGGGCCACTTTCTGCGCCGCCGGGATAATAAAGTCTGGGTAGTCGTCGTCTGGATTCAACTCAAAAGCGCCCATGTCTTCCACTTCTTGCCCCAGCTCCTCTTCAAGATATTTTTTGAGCTGCTCTTTTAGCTCAAACCCCGCGTGGTCACTTGCCAAATAAATCATATAGTCTTATTATACCTATACCAGATTCAAGCGCAAACAGGAGAAGAAAAGTGAGTTTTCTTTTTGGGTTAATAAAAGGAGGTTATCTCGTTCTCATTGGAGGCATAGTTCTTTTGGGACTCTTTGCCCTCCTTATAAAAAAATAAATCCGCCGCGGCTGCTCTGCAGTCCGGCGGATATTTTTATTCCGAGCGTTCGTCCCGAAGAAATCCTACGGATTTGACGGGATTTCATTTGTGCGCTTCCACAGGACCTGGTCGCCGTGGCGCAATTCGTACTCGCTGGCGCCAATGTTTGCGTACTCGCCGTTTACCCAAAACTGCCAATAGTAATTGTTTGAGTTGTGCACGCCATTGATAGCTTCAATAAATACTCCTAAGCCGGGGAAATTTCTTTTTTCGAGTGTCACGCCACTCTTTTCAAACAAACTCAAGACCGAATCGCCCGCCCCAATTTCTTGGCCGGGAAACATTTGGCTGTCGCCATTCCCGTAATCAATCGCCAAATCGACCTGAATTTCTTTTTGTTCTTGCGTAGCCACAACCGGCACATACCCAATGTCGGCCAGCGAAACACCCAAAAGCACGCCGAACACCAGCACGAAAAACAGCACGCCGAATATTTTTATTGTTTGTTTGAAGTCGCCAACCATAATTTTATTATTCCGGCTATATACCACAAAAGAAGTAAGCTAACCAGTATAACTCCTGTTCCAAAAATATAGGGAAACACGCCAACCGCGTCATTTGCGCTAGCTAAAAACCTCGAATCGGCTGGGTCCGCAACACGGAACGGAATTTTTACGCCCGTACCCGTGCTTAACCCTTCTGCCGAAGTCCTCATTGATAACACCTTTACAACGCCTTCGGCTGGCTGATCAAAGTTGACCGCTACCTGGCGGCTTTCGCCAGCCCCTAAAGAAAATCTGCCGGGATTTGCCTGCGCGCCAAACACTTCAAACTGCTCTTCTCTATCAGAAAAATTGGTAACAGTTATGGGCACGGTGTACGGCCACTCCACTTGCCCCGCAATTTCAATTTCCGCCGGGCTTACGCCAATTCCCAATCCCCCCAGCAGAAGAAAAGTCCAGCACTTATTCATGTGCGCTTGCCCAGAATATCAAGCTTCCCTGTTTTTGGCCGAACACGTTAAATCCCGCGGGCACTGCCAGCTGCAAGTTTATGTCATCTTCTGCGCCCGAAGAAAGCAGCGCGGAAAACGCGCCCCACGCTATGGTATCGAGTTTCAAAAAGTTAAACACCGGATCCCCTTGCACCTCAACCTCAATGTCCAAATCCGCCTGGCCCTGGTTTGCAACCGTAACGCTGCTGCTTGCCGAAGTTCCGGGAGCTAACTGGCCAAAATCCACCGCAGAGGGGTTTACCGAAAACGCAATTGCAGAATCGTTTTGATCGTCTTGGCCTCCTTCACCAGAATTACCCTCCACTACTTCCACCGACAAGCTTACCGATTCGCTTTCTTTTTCAAAAGCGCCGCTAGGCGGCTCGTCTCCAAACTCGCCAAAAAACCAAGCTACTTGCTCGCCGCCGGAAAGGCTATAGTCTGCCGCGCCAATGCTTGGCACTTGCCCGTTTACCGCGTACATCCAGCCGTTCAAGCCTTCTGCCGTATCGTTGTTTATGCCGGCCAAATACTGCCCAAACGACGTATCCTGAATGTCATAGGTATAGCCGCACTCGTCTGCCGCTTGTATCACCACTTCCATGGCGTTTGTCGCAGCCACCGCGCCTTTGCAAATTTCTCCGGCAGATCCCACTATTCGATACATTACGTCGTTTTCGTTTGAATCGTTGTCACTGCCGGTGCCGCCACCGAATATAGCAACGGGGTAGCTTTTGCCGCTTAACGCGATTATAGCGTCGGCCGTGGGGCCTTTGTTGTTAAAGCTCGCGGGAGGCGGCATCCACCAAAAACCGCCATCTGTATCTTGCAGTGACAATAAATGCGGAACAACCGACGACGTGCTTTCACCCAGTTTATTAAATGCCATTGTTACCCAGGCGTCGCTGTTGCCGTCAGACTCGGTTCCAAATTCGCTAACCGGGTCGTACGGGAACCCGCCATCTTGGTTTTGCGCGGACTTAAGGTACGCAACCGCGTTTTGAGTAGCAGTGTTGCTACCGCTCATTCCCGTTTCCAGCAACGCCATTATGGCTACGGCCGTATCGTTGGTGTCGCTTGTGCCTCCAACATTCCATGCCCAGCCGCCGTTTGCATTTTGGTTGCCCAGCACAAACGCTTTTGAGTTTTGGATTACGCTGTCTGCGCTTGCCACTCCGGCCGCCCGCAGCGCAAGTATTGCCCAAATGTCGTCGTTTACCTGGCTGGCGCTCCCCATTTGCGTGCCGTCTGAAAAACCTTTGAGTTTTGCCACCAAGTCTTCCTGCGCGTATGTTGCCGGATCTTCACCGGCCGCCGCGATTGCCATAATAGGCTTTGCGTATTCTATGGCCGTGGAACCGGAAAAACTTTGCAAATACGAAACATCTACTCCGACGGTACCGTCGGAGCTTGCAACCAACGCCATTGTTTTTGTCGGCTCATCTACTTGCGTATTTACATACGCCACCGCGCTTGCCACGGCATCACTTATTGTATCTGCTTTGGTGCCAGACACACCCGCAAACACCGCCACCACCAACGCCAGCATTCCCAGCGCCATCCACAAAGAAGAAAAATTATTTTTGCTCATATTATTGTATATCCCCCTCCGTCCGCCGACTGGTAGACTATGGAGGGATTATTTTCTTCCTATTAATTTTTATTGGAAGAAAATAAAATCTCCTAGGAGTAGGAGAAACGCGCTTGCCGAATATGTGCGTTAAAAAATTCGACTGCGAGAATCCCGCCCCCTCCCTCGAGGAACGTTAATTCGTTTGTTTATTATGCGATAGTCGCCAGTCGACCGGACTTATGCGCGTTTGCGCCTTCACCGTTGCGGGGCAGCGTGGGCATCTCACCCACTTCCTCTAGCGAATATCATTTTCGACGAACTTTTCTTGTATATTCTTTGTATCCTTTAAAAACATCTCTGTCAACTTCTCGCAAAATCAACACCTTGTATGCTTCCGACTAATTTATCCACAATATAGAAGGGTTCTATTAGGAGAGTCGCAACAATTATATCCCTTCTACATTCTCCAAAACCCATAAACTCCTTTTGTTGTAACCCCACTAGTCCAAAAGCCTCTTGATGCGTGGCTCCGTGAATCTTTATTAGACAATCCATAACAACCAACCAGTAAGACAGACTATCTACCAGCATACTCCTCTCCTATGACTCCAATATTTTATTCACTCTACCCCATCTGCGGCAAAAAGAAAAGCCCCGGGCGGAAATTGACAATCAGGACCAAACGACCTAAAATAGATATATGGCTCAAGCTACTCAAGATAAAAATGTTTCTGAACTTAAAAAAGAAGTAAGGCTTCTTCGGTCTTTTGTTATTGGTTTTGCTGGCAAAGACCAAGAGGGCGAGTATCGCCCCCAATTTGTGCAAAAAATTCTCAAAGCGGCAAGCAAAGGAACCACCAAAACTTTTAAAGACTCTACATCTTTCTTAAAAGAACTCCGCAAATAGCATTATGGTACAGGTTCGGTATAGCGACGCGTTTCTCAAGTCGACCCGCAAACTGCCAAAGGAACAGCAAGAGAAACTCGCCTCGCTTATTGAACTACTCCAGGAGAATCCTTTTCATTCTCAACTGCACGCCAAGCATCTCGCAGGCAAACTTTCCGGGCTTTACTCTTTTCGAATTACTCGCGACTGGCGGGTAATTTTTCAGTTTACCTCACCCCAAGAAATCGAACTCCTCGATGTTGCCAATCGCAAAGACATTTATCGCTAGCCCCATCCGCGCAGAAAAGAAAAG
>DASWIZ010000010.1:0-12797 GCA_036397395.1 Minisyncoccota bacterium | reverse complement strand
AATTTTTTAAGGTAGCGCTGGTAATTTTTTTGCGTGTTGTTGGAGAGGCCGCGTTCCACTTCGCAGTAATCAAGAAAATCTAGAATATGATCTAATATAGGTTTTGTGGATTTTTTCATATTTTGCTAGGGGAGCCGTTTTTTTTTTTTGGAGGCTTTGGAAGAAACGTCTTAAACGAATAAGCCTAATGGTCGGTTTACTGCCATTGTACGACATTTTGTAGATTTATCATAGTACGCCTCTCTAGGGCCTGTCAAGGGGTGTTTTTCACTACTTCCAAAGGAGGTACCAGAATACCTATTCGGTACGGAAAAGGTCTAAAAAGCGCTCCCAGAGGCTTTTTCCGGCGCTTTTGCCATGCTGGGCCAGTTCTTCTGCAAGCTCCTGTTTTTCCTGTTGTAATTCCCGTTCTACCAGAGGAACACGCTTCTCCACTTCCCTACCCAAAAGCTCCTTTCCGCGGTCTATAAGGCCTTGCACTATGGGCTGGAACCTTTTTTGCCACAGTTCTTGAGAGACCCATTGCCACATGTCTTTCCATAGCGGCACTGCCTGGGTATTCCATATGTTTTTTATTATGCCGGGCCCTATGGCCAGTATTTTATCTAAAATATTCAGTGTTCCCTGTTTTGCCTCGTCCAGGGTTTCTGGAGCTTCAAGAACCGGAACGCCCATGGGCGGCTGTTCTTGCGCAACCGCAAACCCCGGCATTACCACACTCGCCAAAACAAACAAAAAAACTATTCTCATACTTGTATTATACCCTATAAAATTGTTTTTGTAACCCGATACTTTTGCGATCTCCTATCCTGTGTTACTCATCGTGATTATCTATAAGTATGTTGATGTCCGTTGTAACCGCGATCGCGCTCACAAGCGACAGAGACAGTCATATAAACTGGTATTTCATCAATTCAAAATGTCGCACAATGTTATTTCTACAGTTTTGCGATTGCTGATTCAAGACGATTGAGGGTGGGTTGTTTTCCTAAAACTTCGGCGACTTCGAAGGGGCCGGCAGAGGCTTTTTTGCCGGTAAGGGCCACGCGCATGGGCCACAGCATAAATCCGCGGTTCTCTAATTTTTCCGCTTCGGGCATAAGTGCTTGCTCGAGTTTTTCTTTGGTCCACCCATTCGACTCTCCGCCAGCCGGCGGATCGCTCAGGGCAAGCTCTCCCTCCCCTACCCTATCGAGAAGATCATACACTTTTTGCAGGTTTTCTTTTGTTTGGTTGTCAGTCGCGTTTTTCCATCGTAATAATTCTTTGTCGTATTCTGGCTGGTCCACAAAAAAGAAATCGGCAAATTCGGCAATTTCAGAAAGTTTTTTTAGGCGTTCCTGATACAGTCCCACAATACGCTGCAGTTTTTCCGCGCCAAAATTATTTTCCGGTACATATGGCTTGCATAATTCGACAAGCTCTGGTAACGGTTTTTGGCGGATATAATGGCCGTTTATCCAGTCTAGGCGCTGTACGGTAAATATGGCCCCCGCTTTTTGAATGCGGTCTAACGAAAATTCTTGTATAAGTTCTTGCAGCGAAAATATTTCGCGCTCGTCCCCCGGGTTCCAGCCAAGCAATGCCAGGAAATTCAGTATGGCTTCCGGCAAATATCCTTCCTGGCGAAATTTGCGTACGGAAGCGTCGCCGTGCCGTTTGCTCATTTTTGCGCGGTCTGACCCAAGCAGCAGCGGCAAATGCGCGTATTGCACACCCGGCAATTCCAGGGCTTCCTGCAGCAACAGCTGTTTTTGCGTGTTCGCGATATGGTCTTCCCCGCGAATAACATGCGTAATTTGCATTTCAAAGTCGTCCACCACCACCGTAAAGTTATACAGCGGGGTTTCCCTGTCTTTGGCAATTACAATGTCGCCCAGCAAGCCGGTGTCAAAAGAAATTTCCCCGCGCACCAGATCGGAAAAGCGTATGGTTTTGGGTTCCACCACAAAGCGTATTACTGCCCTATCCCCTACTGCCAGACGTTTTCGCTGTTCTTCTGTAGAAAGGCTGCGGCAGGCGCCTTTATACCGCGGAGCCTCGCCCAGGCTCATTTGGTGGCTGCGTTGCGCTTCCAGTTCTTCTGCGGTGCAAAAACAATAATACGCGCTTCCCTTTTTGAAAAGTTTTTGCAGGTATGTTTTGTACAGCTCGGTGCGTTCGCTTTGGCGGTACGGCGCGTACGGGCCCTTGTCCGCCGAAGCTTCAGCGAAGGCGGGGCCTTCATCCCAATTCAAACCAAGCCAATGCAAACTTTCTATAATGTCTTCCTCGTATTCTTTTTTGGAACGCTCTTTGTCTGTGTCTTCTATGCGCAATATAAACTCACCCCCTTCTTTTTTGGCGAACAGGTAATTAAAAAGCGCGGTTCTTGCCGTTCCCATATGAGCATTTCCTGTGGGAGACGGCGGTATTCTGGTGCGCACTTTTCCGGGGCTCATTGCAAAAGATACGTTAGCAAATACTCCCCGACCACTTTTGCGGCGTTTGGCCTGGCAAAACGAGAAGCGGCTTCCCGCATTTCTGCTATTTCGGCAGGTTCATACAAAATGTCTTTTACGCGCTGCAAAAAGAAATGCGGCTGCAGGTTTGGCTGTTCCAAAACAAACGCGGCGCCGGTTTGGGCGTACGCGTACGCGTTTGCCACCTGGTGGTTTTGCGCGGATTCGGGCAGCGGAATTAAAATGCTGGGTTTGCCAAGCGCGGCAATTTCAAATATGGAACCGGATCCCGCCCTGCTTACGATTAAGTCGGCAGCCGCGTACGCGTGCCGCAGTTCGGTTTCTTTCATAAATCCAACAGGGTGGTAATACGGAGCGTTTTGTTCCGACATTACCACTTCGGCTTCTGTTTGCACCTGGTGAAAGTTTTTGTCCCCTGTTTGGTGGATAATTTCAAATTCGTTTAGGGCCTGGTCTAATATAACCAATAGCATATCGTTTACGCGCGTGGCTCCTTGCGAGCCGCCCATGATAAGCAATACCGGTTTTCCGCCCTGCAGGTTAAACAGTTTTACAGCTTCTTCTTTGCTGCCGGAAAACATTTCCCTTCGAATGGGGTTGCCCACCAGCATAAGCTTTTTTGGGGAAAAGTATCTGGTGTGCGGAAACGAGGCAAAAATTTCCACGGCAAACTTTTCGGCGGCCCGGTTTGCTTTTCCCGGAATAATATCGCCTTCGTGCAAAAATACGGGAATGCGCAGCAGGCGCCCCGCCGCGGTGGCGGGAATTGCGCCGTATCCCCCTTTACTAAAAATAAGGTCCGGGGAAAGCAAAAACAGCATGCGAAAGGCTTTTACGATAGCCCAGGGAGTTTTGAAAAACATATCAAAAAGGTTTGGGAAAAATCCCCCCATGCCTTGGCCGCGCCGTATTTTGCCAGACCCCACCGTAAGCACCCGAATGCGTTCCTGGCCCAGCAAAATATCGCCGAACCGGTCTTCGGGTCCCATGTAGTATAATTCCAAGTCTTTTTGGGTATAGCTTCTTCGCAGTTCGCGGGATATCGCAATTATGGGCAATATATGCCCGCCCGTCCCCCCGCCGGTAAACAGTATTTTCATAGATTAAGGCATTTTAGCCTCTTTAGATATATTAAGCAAAATTCCGCAGGCAAGCAACTCGGTCATAAGGGCCGAACCTCCATAGCTAATAAACGGCAAAGGAATGCCGGTTAACGGCAGCAAGCCAAGCATAGATCCTATATTTACCGTGGCTTGCAAAAAAATCCAAAACGCAATGCCCCAAACTACAAGCTTAGCAAAGGGATCTGGCACGCGTTTGGCAATAACAAAACTGCGCCACGCGAACGCCAAAAACAAAGACAAAAGCACTACCGCCCCAACAAAACCAAGTTCTTCGGCGAACACCGCGAAAATCGAGTCTGAAATGGGTTCTGGCAAAGAACCGAATTTTTGGAAACTTAGGCCAAGCCCGGTGCCAAACAAGCCCCCGGAACCAATGCCAATTAACGCCTGCTTTGCCTGGTATCCCCTACCCAAAGGGTCCAGGTCGGAATTTAAGAACACCAAAAAGCGGTTTAATCGGTATGGAACAATTGCAATTAAGCCGCCCAGCGCAAGCAGGCCCATGCCTATCATGGCTGCCGTGTGCCATATGGGCGTGCCGGCCAAAAAGTACATAACAAGGCCGGTGGCCGCGATTACGCCAAGCGTGCCTACGTCTGGTTGCAAAATTAAAAACAAGCTTACAATTCCCACAATGGCCGCAAACGGAAGCAGGGTGCTGTTGGGCGCTTTTTTGGATTTGGCGTGGCGCGACGCCAGCCACGAGGCCGCGTATAAAATAAACGCGAGTTTTAAAATTTCAGACGGCTGAAAACTAAACGGGCCCAAAAAAATCCAACGCGAAGCTCCGCCAAACTCTCCGCCAATGCCCGGCATAAATACCATAGCCAGCAGCACAATGGTTGCCAGCAAAAATAAAAAACTATATTTTTTAAAAAAGGAAAGCGGCAGAAAAAACGCAATCGTGCCCGCCAAAAGTCCGGGAAGGACGCCCAGCAATAATTGATGGTTTAAGAAAAAAAACGTGTTTCCCGTCCTTTGCAGTGAAAACGAAGAGGAAACGCTTGCTAATATAAAAATACCCACAAGCACCAAAGAAACGCACAAGCCCAAAAGAATAAAATCAGGCAGCTTTTTTTTGCTCATGTGTGGCGTAAAACTTTACAAACTTTTGAAACTCCTCTCCCCGCTCCTTATAATTTTGGAACAAGTTAAAACTGGAGGCGGCCGGCGACAGCAGGCAAATACCCCCTTTGGGCGTGTGGTCGTACGCTAACTGTACGGCCGTAGCCATGTTGTTTACAAAAAAGGACTGGGGAAGTTTCGGTATGCCTTCCTTTTTCGCGATTTTCTCCATTTCTTTTACCACCGACTCTCCTGTCGTGGGAAATACAATAATACAGCGCACCTTGCTTTTTAACAAGCGCAGGGCAAGTTTTTCCATGGAAATTCCCCTGTCGAATCCGCCGACAAGCAGGGTATGCACGGTTGGACCGAGCCGGTCTAAGGCCGCAATGGTTGCCTCGGGAATGGTCGCCAAAGAATCGTTGTAAAACGTAATTCCCTTGTGCGCGCCAACCCGCTGCAACCGGTGCGGCAAGGGTTTGAACTTTTGTATCGCTTTTTCCGCTTTGTCTTTGGGAACGGCAAAAAGTTTCGCCACCGCAAAGACAGGTTCCAGGGCGGCAATAAACGCGGCGTCTTTGTTATTTTTTGGTTTAAAACCTATGGGTTTTGCTTTTGTGGAAGCGGCAACTTTTGCCACGGTTTCGTCAGCTTCGTTAAAAATAAAGTAATCGTCCGCTCTTTGGAACTTGGTAATGTTGGTTTTTGCCTGCAGGTACGCTGACAGTGTCCCGTGGTAATCCAGGTGCTCTGGGTAAAAGTTTAAAAATACGGCAATGTGCGGGCTTTTGTTCGCCGTTTCCAATTGCGCTGAAGACAGTTCATACACCACAATATCGTTTTCTTGTATGCCAGAAAGGTGCTGCAACGCGGGTTGCTCAATATTGCCCACCAGGTATACTTTTTGTTTGGTAAGTTTTAAGACCTCGGCCAATAGCGAAGCGGTTGTGCTTTTCCCCTTGGTTCCCGTAACCCCAACAGTGGTTCCTTTGCAGTTGCTAAAAAATATGTTGGTGGCCGACGTGATAGTTTGCTTCTTTTTTGCCTGCGCGTTTATAACGCGCAAAGGAATGCCGGGCGATTTTAGTATTACGTCGTGCGCGTGAATCTGTTTTAAATACGTGTCTCCAAAGTACAGCACCACTTTTAAGTCGGCGTTTAGCAATTTTTGGGCGTCTGGGGGCAGCTCTTCGAATTCTTTTTTGTCGGCAATGCCAATGGTTTTTTCGGGAAACTGTTTGCGTAAAAACAAAAAGGCGTCCTGCCCCTCGCGGCCAAACCCTACAATAAAAATTTTCTTGTCCTGCAATTCAGAAATAAGCATGAATAGCTTATTGTACCACAGATTTTAAGGCTTTTTCCAGATGCGGCGGCAAAGCGTGGTTTTTGTTCCATGAGCCCAAAAGGGCGCGAGATTCTTTGGGAAGAGTATGGTGTTTTTTGGCAATGTTTTGCCTAAAATACTGAAGTAATGGCGGAAGTGGAGGATGAGTTTTTTGCAGGGATAGATAAAACGCCACCAAACTTTCCCGGGTGGTGCCTACGCATTCAAAAGGCTTGAATCCCCTTTCCCCCGTTAGTTCCTCCATAAGCGAAATAAGCGAGGCGTGTTGGAATAAGTTTTTGCCAAATATTTTTACCAGTTGTTCTTGTTCTACAAATGGATATAGCGCGGCAAACACAAACAAGCATTTTGAGCACGTACCGCACCACTTGCCCGAAGGCCGCACTTTTCCTGACCGGGTTTTATGCGCTTCGTTGCAGCTTAAAAATGTCGCAAAATATTGCGGGTAGCGCGCAAACAGTTTCGCGATTTGCAGTTCGCACAACGGCCGCAAAAAACTAAAATATTCTATATTCTGCGCCAGATATTTTTTGCTGTAGCTACGGAACTTTTTTTCAAACTCAAATGTTTTGGAATATTGGTGGTTTATTTCTTGTCCCAGGTATTGCACGTTTCCTTCGTTACTGCTGTGTTCATTGGAAAGCGCGATATACTTGTAATCGAACAGCGCGGCGCAAAGAGTTGTAAGAAACGCCAGGTACGCGGAAAACGGCGTGTGTCCGTTTAGAAAACCTTTGCGGTTTAATTTCAAAAGTTTTGGGTCGATAATCCGTTTTACGATAATTCTCCCATCCCCTATCTTATGTAAAATCGCGGTTTGCGCGTTCGTCGGATTTAGCACAAACGGCGTAATGTTTTGTTTGGCAGCTTTTAAAATTTCGTATGTAACTATCGCGTCTTTTCCTCCGCCAATCGGTACTAAAACATTTTTATTCGACTGGCCAGTTTTGTTTGCGATCGCAAACTCCGCAGACCGAATGTTTTGTGTGGTAATTTGAAGAAAATTTGCGACTCGGAAATCTATTTTGTTTTCAAAAAAATACTGGCCCATGCCCTTTATAAAAAGATCGTGCCACCAGTTTATTTGCGTTTTGTTCAAATGTCCCGCCTCAATAATAATGTTCGGCGATGCCGTAGCCTTCCAGTAACTCGGTATTTCCGCCAGCCCCAAATGGAACACCAAATTATCCAGTATTGGTTGCTTATCCGGGCGAAGCAACCAATTTGAGGCTGGGACGTTTTTGACAATCACCCGTGGGCCAAACCGTGGGCCAAACCTGGTTTGGCCCAGCCTAAAATCAAACGATATTACCAGGTCGCCGTTTTTTAGCCCGTATGAATACCCCTTATAAACAAATTCCGGATATTTTTTTCGTAACCCCCGTACCTTCATATCACTTACAATGCCATAATTTCCGCCTTTTTTCAACTTGACAAGGTAAAAAAAGTATAGTAAAGTATGCCTACAAATTTGCAGGTAGCTATGGGAGGTGATCTTGGACGCAGGGGTTAGCATTCGTAAGATTAACTATAGTATCATGCTTAAGACCGGCGTGGTAAACGCCATGGCCTTGGGAGCTATAGGGCCGCTATTTGTTATTTTCGCCGAGGGATTAAGCGGTTCCATAGGGAACTTAATGCTCGCGGTTGGGCTTTCCGGTATTGCAGACGCTATCACGTCCTTATTCGCAGGCAGATTGTCTGACCGATTTGGGCGGAAACTATTCATCGTGGGAGGAGGGTTTATTCAGTCTGCCGTATTCGTAGGGTACGCCTTTGTAGATTCTGCGTTTGAGCTGTATGCTTTGCAGGTAATACTTGGTGTAAACTATGCGATGTTGTTTACCTCGGTGGATGCTTTTATGGCAGACAATACCGAGGCAGAAACTCGGGGAAGGCAAATGGGCAACCGCGACGCCGCAACCGGCATTGCGGCCTCTTTAACGGGTATTGTTGGCGGACAGTTCTTAGATAAAGGCATTATAGGGTTTGAAACAATTTTCTTTATTATTGCTTTTGCCCTGTTTGTCTCAAATATTTTTCGGCTCGTGCATTTGCGGGAAGAAAAATGTATCGTTAAAAGGGCCAGTCACTTATGACTGGCCCTTAGTATTTTTCAACCGGGCGTTTGTGTAGGTACCTAAATCAGGCGATCGCCCGACTTGCGTTCCCTTTCGATTTTGGGCAAACAGGAAGCCTCCGGGCAAATGCTACGGAGGCTTTTTTCGAGGACGGGTGGTTTTTCTGCCAGCCGACTTTGCAGGAGTAGGTTTTCTGCCCAAAATGCGTGCTGCTTCTTCTTTTGATATTCCTGCTTTCCTGAAGTGCTGGGGAGTTAAATGGTTGTTAAGAGTGCTTTTACTTCCAAACGGGAAAATCAGATTCCCGTAACCTTGTTTAGCAAACCGGTAGTGGTTGCCTCCCATGTGTTGTTGCCAGCCTTCGCGTCGTAGACCGGCAAATAAACTTCTACGTTTAATATTGTAAAACCAATTCGCGGGAATTCGTTCCTCTTTTCTTGGTGTGTTCAACTTGTTCTACCTATTATAACAGGGAGTCCGCCGGGTATTCCTAATAGGAGCATTTCAATACCTCCTTGGGTTTTGAATTACCTATTTTTAGCACAATTTCGAGATTTCTGCAAGCCAGATTGTCAACCCTAGCCTAGTAGGCGGACGGCGACGCCCACAATGGCGGCGACCACGCCGATTAGCCAAAACCTCATAGTTACTTTGTAGGGCGGCCAGCCTTTGGCCTCGAAATGGTGGTGAATGGGAGCGGCAAGAAAGACTTTTTTGCCGTGCCGCAGTTTTTTTGAAAGCAATTGGATAATAACCGAGCCAGATTCCGCCACCAGCAATATGGCAATAATGGGAAGCGCCAAAACAGAATCGGTTAAAAATGCCACCACGCACAGCGCCGCGGTTAGCCCCATCATGCCGGTTTCCCCCATGTAAAAACGCGCGGGTGGAATGTTAAACCACAAAAAAGCCAGTATACTGCCTGCCACCACAAAACAAAACGCGGCCAGGTCTATTTGGTTTTGGGCAAAGGCAATTACGCCAAACGCGGCAAAAATGGAAGAAAATGTTCCGCCCGACAAGCCGTCTATGCCGTCTATGACTCCCCCGCTGTATGTGGCAAGCATAACTATGACAAAAATAGGAATATACAAAACGCCAATAAATATATCGCCGTTTCCCGGCACGTGAATGGTGTTCCACTCTAATTTATAAAAAAACCATAGGGCGCCAACAAGCCCAATAAGCGCCACAAGCGCGAACCGGTACTTTAGGTTTAGCCCGCCTGCCACGTATTTTTCACCCATGTCCCATACAGGTTTAAAAAATCCTTTTGTGGGCGGGGTTATTACCTGCATAATGTCGTCTAAAAATCCAACCGCGCCGGCCGCTACCAAAGTCGCCAGAGGCAGCCATGTTTGCCCGCGGCTTAAAAAGTTTAATTTTTCCAGCCAGGGAATTCCGGTTGTCCCCAGCGCCGCGAACGCAAACGCGATTGCGGGCGGGACAAGCCAAATTAACACGCCCCCAAACCGGGGAGTTTTTACTTCGCCTTCCGAATGGAATTTTGTAAAAAATCGCAAATTTCCCCCGCCCAGAGCTTCTGTCCGCGCGCTTTTCCGCCACAGTTTGTATTTGTATAATATGGCGGTTAAGGCCGGAGTTAAAAAAAACGCCAGCAAAAAACTTGCCGTGCCCAGGGCGGCAATTTTAATAACGCTTGCCGATAAATTTATTGCTCCAGGTTCCATTGGTACGAAGCCAAGTTCCAGGCTAATAGTTTTTTCATTTCGCCAAAACGGTCGTCTGACCCCAAAATAACGTTTACTATGTACCCTTGCTTGTCCGGGCTTTCCGCCACAAGCAGCAGGCTTTGTTTTGCCGCGGGCGTCCAGCCGGTTTTGCCCCCAAGTATTTTGGCCGGCCACTCTTTATACCCCAACAGCTGGTTTGTGTTTATAAGCGTATGGTGAAACTTGCCGTTTGCCATGCGTATGGGAAACTGCTGCTGGGACAAAATATCAAATATTTGCGGGTAGGTATTCTTTAAGTGAATTGCCAGTTTGGTAAGGTCGCTGGCGCTGGCGTAGTTTCCGCCCAACGTGTCCAAACCGGTCGGGTTTGCAAACAAAGCGGTTTGCATGTCCAGGTTCGCGGCTTTCGCGTTCATGGCTTCAATAAACGCGTCGTACCCGGCAGGCTGGGTAAGCGCGGTGGCGGCGTCGTTGCTTGATTCAATAAGCGCTATATACAGCAGGTCGCGAATGGTAAATACTTGCCATTGCCGCAACTGGCCGCTGTTTCCTTCTACAAATACAATTTCGGGCGTAATGGTTACTTGCTGGTCCGCGGAATAGCGCTCCATTGCCACAAAAGCGGTCATAAGTTTTGTTAAGCTGGCAATAAGCGTCGGGGTTTCCTGATTTTGCTCAAACAGCGCTTTCGCGGCGCCGTCTGGTTTTACCAGCGTTGACTGGGCCGCCCGCGCGTTTACCTGCAGCGCAGTACTTCCCTTTTGGCGCAAAGGGTATGCCTGCTGCAGCTTTTGGTTCAGCGCTTCCTGGGCGGCGTACGCCTGCAAAATTTCCGGGTTGGTGCGCAATTGCCAGCCAAGCGACATGGTGCTTATGGTTTCAGAAAACAGGTTAATCCCCCACCAAAACGGAATGCTTATTGCAAAGGCTAAAAGCAAAAGTTTGCCGTTTTGCCACGTGTTGCTATTTCTTCTCATTGGGTTTTTCGACACGCACGTGAAGTTCTTGTAATTGCTCTTTGGTAATTTCGCTGGGAGCCTGCATCATAAGGTCGCGGGCGTCGCCGGTTTTGGGAAACGCCATAACTTCGCGAATGCTTGCTTCGCCCAACAGCACGGCAAACAGGCGGTCTAAACCCGAAGCAATTCCCCCGTGCGGCGGCACGCCGTATTCAAAAGCTTCTAACATATGGCCAAACTTTTCTTTTACGTCCCGGGGGTTGTTCCCCATAAATTCAAAAATGTCAGCCAATAATTTGGGGTCGTATACGCGCAAACTTCCGCCCGCAACTTCGTACCCGTTTAGCGCCAAGTCGTACTGGTGGGCGCGCGCCCCGGCAATGTCTTGCTTAATTTCTTCAATGGAGCTTGCCTGCGGCCTCGTAAACGGGTGATGCACCGCGTCCCAGCGTTTTTCCTGTTCTTTCCACTCAAACGCGGGAAAGTCCACAATAAAGGCAAACGCGAGCTCGTTCGGGTCTTCTTTGTTTTCGCGCAAGTCCGGTTTGTCAGTCCCCCACTTTTCCATTGCTTCTTTGTAAGGAATGCGCGGGAACGGCGACTGCTGAATGCGTTTTTCCGGAAACAGTTTTTGCACCAATTCGGTGTACAGCTCCTCGACAAGCGCCAGCACGTCTTCTTGTTCCACAAACGACATTTCTATGTCCAGCTGGGTAAACTCGGGCTGGCGGTCGGCTCGGGGGTCTTCGTCGCGGAAACACCGCACAATTTGAAAATACCGTTCGAATCCCGCGACCTGCAGCAATTGCTTGTATTGCTGCGGGCTTTGGGGCAAGGCGTAAAACTTTCCGGCATACAGGCGCGAGGGAATAACATAGTCGCGGGCTCCCTCGGGCGTGGATTTAGACAACATGGGAGTTTCAATTTCAACAAACCCGCGCTCGGTTAAAAAGTTGCGGATAAACTGGATTCCCCGGTGGCGCGTTTGTAGGTTGCGCTGCAGCCTGGCCCGGCGCAGGTCCAAATATCGGTATTTTAACCGTACATCCTCGCCTACTTCGTATCCGTCCGTATCTATGGGCATAGGCAGGGTCGCGGCCCGCGTAAGCACCGTCAGCTCCCGGGCGACAAGCTCAACTGAACCTGTGGGCAAATCCGGGTTTTTTAATTTGTCGGGGCGCTCTTGCACCATGCCTGAAATTTGCACCACCCATTCTGGCCGGACTGCGGAAGCCGCTGTGTACGCGGCCTCGGCTTGCGGGGTAAGCACAACCTGAAGCAGGCCGCCGCGGTCTCGCAGGTCAAAAAACACGATTTTGCCGTGGTCCCGCCTGGTTTGCACCCAACCTGCCACGGTTACGGTTTCCCCCACTTTTTTTGGTGTTTCTGAAGTTACAGTTCTTTGCATAATAAAAAAATCCTCTTCAAGGATTATACCCTGCCTTGCATGCTTTCGCAAGCCGCTACTTAAGAAGCTTTTTTACCTTTTTTACCACTTCCTGGGGCGTGTAGTTAGTTTTAATTAAGTAATCGGCCGCCCCAAGCGCCAGCGCGTCTTTTTTAATGTGGGGGTCGTCAAAATTGGAAAACGCCATAACCGGAATTTGGGCAAGCTCCGGGTCTTTTTTGCGCTGTTCTAAAAAGTAAATGCCGTTTTCTTCGGGCAGTAAAATGTCGAGCAAGACAAAATCGGGCTTGCTTTTTTTAGCCATTTGCAGGGCTTCGTCGCCCGATCTGGCTACCCGCACGTAATATCCTTCCCGCTCAAACACTTCTTCATACATTTCAGACAGCAACTCTTCGTCTTCCACGATTAAAATTGTCTTCCCCTCGGTTTTGTTAGACACAACTCTATTTTCTAATGTCCCACTCCCCTTGTCAACCGCATTACTTTAAACACCCTAGTCGCCTAGACAAAGAACTGTTTAGTTTTTGCTTTTTCGATACCATGGACCAATGTCTTTTGGTTCCGAATCTTTCTTAATATATTCTCCGTCTGCATACACAGCGTGACCAAATCCGCATTCAAAATCTTGTCCCGTTTGGGACACGATCATTTTTGCGTCT
>DASWIZ010000009.1:0-40329 GCA_036397395.1 Minisyncoccota bacterium | reverse complement strand
GGCGGAACAGGCATGGGAGTTGGGGTAGGTGTTTCTCTGGGTTCGCGAGTAGGTCTTGGATCTCGATCTCGGTCGTCGTCTGCGGTTACATACGCGGTGCACGCAATAGCGAGCAAGGATATGACGGCAATGGTCAAAAGGCCGAGCGTGCCGAATCGCAGTTTTTTCTATATCAAGGCTTTTCTCCTTTCGGTGAGTTTTTTGTAAAACCATATTTGGTATACCCGGCGGACAAGCCAATGTATCGTGAATACGAACGGGCGGTAACAAGATACCTGCGTGAATTGCAAGAGTGGTACAAAGACCAGGTGGGAGAAACATTTGAAATGAAGCGGCTTGAAGTGGTACGCAGTTCGTACGACTATCTTACGATGCGCTGCGGCTCCAGCCCAAGCCAGGCCTGTATAGACGACCCGTCAAAACTCGAGGGTAATTGGGGAATGTACATGAATAAGGCAATCCACAACGGAGTTGAACAATGGGAAGAAAAAACCGCCGCCCTTATCTTTAGCGCGGGCGGAGGCGGATACGCGGGAGCGAACCTATACCCAAATTACGCAGGTTGGGCAATAACCGGCGACTGGGTGTTGGAACCTTTGTCCGGAGTAGAAAACACCTGGGGTATTCCGTGTTCGTATAGCTCAGGCTGGCAATGTGCCAATACTGTGCCCAAAGGGACACCTGCGCATGAACTGGGGCACGCGTTTGGACTTCCTCACCCTGGCGAACAGTACGCCGACCAAAGCATTATGCAGTGGCATGGCAACTATCCTGACGTGGGCTTTTTACCCCAGGAAATAGAATTTCTGCTTCAGTCCCCGTTTTTCCAGTAGCAGTTTCGTGGTATAATTTTTATATGGAAAACAACTTTATTGCCCAGGAGCTAAAAAAGCTGGATTTTGCCGATAAAGAGGTAAAAGTGTACCTTGCCGGTTTGGAATTGGGCCCGGTACCCGTGCAAAAGCTGGCAAGGGAAGCAGGCGTGGTGCGGCCAACTACATACGAAATTTTAAAGCCTCTTATGGCAAAAGGGTTGTTCGTGGAAACCATTCACGGCAAAAAACGCCTGTTTGCGGCCCAGCCGCCCGAGAAAATTTTGCAGTTTCTTCGCAAGCAAAAACGGGAAATCGAAGAAAAAGAGCGCGAGCTTATCCGGATTATTGCCGCTTTGGAATCAAAATATTATTCCGGCGAGCGCGGGGGCATTAGCGTGTTTCATGGGGAGGAAGGCAGTCGCATGCTGGAAGAAAAAATTTCGTTTGCTTCCACTCCCGAACTATTGGTGTTTGCTTCGCGCGCCGATAAAAAAGAAATGCAACAGCGTGAAGAAATATATGAAAAAATCAAAAAGCGCTTGGGGAAAATTGCGGTAAAAGAATTGTACGCGGAAAAAACAGATGAGCCCTTTGCGTACGGCGAGAGAAAATGTATTTCTTCAAAACACCTGATACCGGGCACCCTTGTCCTGTTCGACCAGGCCGCATTTACCCCCGCCGAAAATCTCAAAGGCTATCTCATCGAAAACCAGCTCGTCATCAAACTTCTTAAATCCTTCTTCCGCGCGCTATGGGACCAAATCTAAAAAACTTTTTCAAGCCCACCGTATTTAAAATTCTGCTTGCCATTTTACTCTTTGTACTCCCCTGGATCACTGCTGGGGTATATGCGATAAATTCGTCGCCCTCTCTGAATGGAGGTATAGTTCAGGAGAATATATGGCGTACCGGTTTCTATTACTTTGGAAAAATTCTCTTTCTGCCTGTAAATCTTATTGATGCTTCCTTTGTCCCATTGTATTTCATTTTGCTGGCCCTCTATTGTTATGCGCTTGCTTCAGTTATCGCCTTTTTGCTCCCAAAAGGAAAACCGGGTAGCGCGTAGATTCGTGGCGCTATCCGGCTAGACCCCTCTATTTAATAGACAGCGTAAAGGCGCTTAAGCCTGCTACACATTGTACGTGAAATCGCCAACGCCCATTGAGAACGATAAGCATAGAAGGAGAATCCCAGGGATGAAAAGCTTTTTCGCGAACAATTTCTCGTCTCCTTCCTGCTCCTGAATTTCTGAATCCCCTACTTCATTGCGCTGCATCCGCTATATCATGACGTTCACCTCTTTAGAATGATCTACTTTCAAAATACGCCAGCCGAGATATGTTGTCAATATACTCCAACAAAAGTTATCCACAATATAAATTAAATAAACATAAGTGTCGGTGTGGCTAAACAGTAGGTAAACCCACATAAAACGTACTCCTCTGCCTATTATTCTTCTGTTGCATGATTGCTTTCTTTCTCTTGCAATACATCGGGGAAAAGGCGGAGGCCGTTCTTTTTGTAGTCGTTATCAAAACTCACGATAGTGTCGAAACCCTGCATATTGGCAAGGGCGATATTGGCTGCGTCGGTGAAACTAACGTTTTTTGAGCGTTGCTGGCGGAAAATGTGCTTCGCTTTCTCAAAGAGGGTTTCTGTAGCCAGAACAATTCGTACCCCCGAAGTTTCCACGTCTTCCATGAAATTGCGGGCTGTTGCCTTTCCGATTCGCTGAAGCACCGTGGTGATTTCAGAATACGCAAATACGGAGAGAATAATACTCATGTTCTTCTCCCCTATTGTTTCGAGTAGGCGAACAGCCATTTCGTGATTTGTATCGTCACGCTTGTAGAGCGCTATGAAAAAATCCGAATCGGCCAAGAGCTCATTCGCCATAGAGGTAGCGATCGTGCTGCTCGGAAAGGTCGCGGGGGCCGCCCTTTGCCGCGTGCCGCCGAACATTGCTCAAGAGCTTTTTGGCGTCAAACTTCCTTGCAGATTCTCCAAGCCGCCCTTCTTTCCATGCAGTCCAAACAGCGCGAAATAATTCACTTTTGGTTCCGTAGCCTTTTTGTTTTGTCGCCTCCTCGATTTCCTGGTAGAGATGTTCGGGGAGAGATATGTTGATTACTTTACGCATGCTTCAATTGTAATATTTTGTATTACAAGCTGTCAAGAGGTCAATTCCATGAAAAATGTAGTCCCTTTTTCTGGGCCCGGAGATTCTGCCCAGATTTTGCCGCCGTGGGGCTTCCACAAACTGCTTGGCGGTGTAGAGCGAAAGCCCTACGCCTTCGGTCCACAAGGCCTGGGCGGTTTTGCCGCGCATTGAAGTTACTGTAGCGAGAAATCAGATTTATCCTCCCTCTACCTGAAAGTGCACCGTATAGTCTGGCACGTTAGGGACTGCACTTTTAACTCGTAAGTCAACTGTACCCGCTCCATTGAATTCATAATAGTGAGTGACGCAACGATTTGTCATAAACTCTTCTATAGATCTGTTTTGTGGAGGCAATCCCTCTCCGCTCGTGATAATGCCTGCGGTTGCCCCATCGGAGGTAAACTCTCGACTCTCGTAGGGGTAAATATCTTCAGGCAGGTTTATGAACATTCTCGTTGTTTCAGTTACCTCAAGGGTTGTGCCATTAGGAATTGATTCGCAAATTTCCAACCGTCTATTTAAATCTTCAACAGAAAATTCGGTCGGAGGGGAAGAACTTTTCTGTGATGAATAGTAGTACGCAAACCCAACAGCCCCTGCAAGGATAAGAAGGATGGTGAGTATTAAAGTTATCCGCATTCCCATACTATGCAACAAACTAGGTTATTGGAACAGGCGTGAGGTTATATTACAGCCCTGGGCTACCTTGCAGGAAGTTCAACATGGAACGTACTCCCCTTCCCTTTACCTTCTGATTCTGCCCAGATTTTGCCGGCGTGGGTTCTCAAATCCTTCTTTCACACCCTATGGGACCCATTGCATTAAAATGGCCGCATGAAGTAAAAGGTTATCCAGCTAATGATAGTTTGGGCAATGGAGAGGACAAAGAAAATCGTGCCCGTAACAAAGAACAGCGTTTTCCAATCGATTTTATTCATATTGATTTAAGCAGATCAAATGCATTTTCGCGATCTTCTTCTCGACAAAGAAGTTTTGCGCCCCCTGTTGCCATAAGAAGGTCGTGACGCATTCCCCCCATATCATCTGCCGATACGACGCATTGAATTCCTTGACTTTCTAGAAACTGCTTGGCGATCTCAGCTTCTGTCCGAGTTGGATAGTTTTTTATGATAACAAGTTTTGGCATAGCTTTATACTATAATACCTTAATGAAAAAAGGAATGTGGAGAGTGTTTTTCGTGCACGCTCTCCACGTTTTCTCGCGGTCAGTAGGATTTAACACCTAGAGTGATCGAGGCATAGGACCAGTCAACAGCCCATTTGCGTTTAATGTCGAATCTGTAGGTCCCTCCATCCAACCACATAGGGAAACTTTTATCACCGTGGCGTGCCTCGTTGATACGTAACGTTTGTAGGTAAACCCAACCTTCTCTTCCTGGGTTTCCCGACGATACGTACATATCAATGGTTACATCAGGGAAACCAGTGCCCCATACCCAATAACCTATGTTCGCCTTTAGTTGAGTTGGGGCATCTCCATATTTAGGGTGATAGTAAACTGTTATGGGTTCCGGGCTGGGGTATACCCAGTAGGATTTCCATTCTCCCTTGCTGATATGATACTGTGCAGGATGAGCTTCCGCTGGTGTTGGAATTGCAGAATTTCCTGTCACCATGGCCGCGAACATTATCGTGGCCAGTACCGCAACTGAAATGGGCAATCCGAGGATCTTTTTTTTCGCGAACACTTTCTCGTCTCCTGCTGGAAAATTTGGACATTCCCTGCCGAACGGGTTTGTTTTAATTAGGTCATGATGCTACCTCCTTTTTAAGGAGGACAGTCCTCCTTTATTTTATCGGCAGTTGCACAAAAAAGGTGCTTCCCCGTTCTGAACCAGGAGATTCTGCCCAGATTTTGCCGGCGTGGGCCTCCACGAATTGTTTGGCGACATTGTTTGGGGCTGTACAAATTTATTAGAAGTTGTATAGTATGATTTAGGATTGCATACACAGCAAAAAAGGAAGGAGTATTTATGCCAGTAATTCAAATTGACAGTCAAGCGGATCGAGTGCAGGCCATCGATGTGCTATCCGATGCCGGAGAGACATATCACCGTGCTCCTGCTAATCGATTTATAGTGGCTGATCGGGTGCCCAATTTACTGCGCGCCAGAAAGGTTCAATTTACATTGTTAGGAGAAGGTAAAATCGAAGGAGGCGAGGGAGAGGAAAATGCCAAGGATTCGTGATTTCTCTCCTGGCTCATTAGACCGTTTGGCGGATCAACGACTCCGCATACCGTGGCTCGAACATAGTGGTCTTAGAGGTAAAGCATGGTCTTTCACAATATTCTTCCCTCGTTTTTTGATAACTGCTGAAGGGACACAAGAAACCATTTGTACCAACCTTGACGAGGAGTTACTCCAGGATATGCTGGTGCGCCACTTCGGTGGGTGCACGGCAAACCAAAATCCGATTCAAGGTATTGGTCGTCGTGGCAACGCGCTCGAAACAAATGTGCATCACATGATTACCGTGCTGGCCTCTCGTTGGAGAGGAACACAACGTTACTTTCGGGCATTGAGAAGAGAACTGGAAGAGTCAAGCGGCGAAGAGCAAGTTCTCATTCTCCGCCAAGATCATACAATTGCCTAAGCGTCTCTAAGAGGGTCACTGATTGTGATCCTCTCTATTTTTGGACAAGTGGTTTCATAAAGTTCACTTGATCTTCTTTCGGTTCGTAAATGCGGAGGCAATCGGTAACTCCACGAAGAACGTACTCCCCTGCCCCGTGCCCTTGCTTTCTGCCCAGATTCGGCCAGCGTGAGCTTCTACAAACTGTTTGGCGGTAAAAAGCGAAAGGCCTACGCCCTCGGTCCACAAGGCCTGGGCGGTTTTCCCGCGCTTAAAGCTGGTAAAAACATCTTGGAGTTCCTCTTGCGTTAACCCCTTTCCGGTATCTGCAACCGAAATCACCACTCCCCCACCTTCGCCAAGGCTTCGGTGGGCAGGCCTATTCTTTTTAGCTTTCAAACAAACGGTAATGGATCCTTCTTTCGTGTATCGAATGGCGTTATCCAAAACTCCTAAAAGCACCGTGCGGATTTTTTCCTGGTCTATGGAAATTTTAGGCAGGTTCTCTACTGGCGGATTCCACTTTATTTTTAACTTCTTTTTTTCTACCCGCAGCATCATTTCTTCCACAATACTTTCCAAAAAAGGAACCATATTTGTTTCCTGGCGATTAAGTTCAATACTTCCCGCCTGCATTCTGGAAACATTTAAAAAGCTGTCTGCCAGCGAAATTAAGCGTTCTGTTGCTTGCCCCATATTGCCGAGCACACGCAGCATTTCTTCGGGAAGCTGGCCATAACTCCCTTCTTGCGCCATAGATACATACCCCTTAAGTCCGCTCAAGGGCGTGCGTAGCTGATGCGACGCAATGGTAATAAACTCGGACTTTGCCGCGTCCAGCTTTTGCAGCTCCTCATACGCCGCTTCCCGCGCCCTATGGCGCACTTCCCTATTCATGCTGCGGATTAAAAGAAAAGAAAAAATCACTAGTAGAATAAATAACGTTGTACTAAACAAAAACTCGGTTGCCGTGCGCACAAATGTTAGCTGCACAATCGAGATTCCTATAATAAGGATGGTAAATAGTTCTGTTGCTAAGACTTTAACGTTAAGAAAGTGGTGTCGCAAAAGAACGTAGCTTGCAGAAAAAAGAAAAGGCAGAACATATAAATGATTAAAACGAATCACGTTGAGGTTGCCAGTAGCGTTGTAGTAGAACACGTCGAAAAACATTACAAGAGAATAGGTTATAACCATTCCGAACATGAGGTGTCTCCAATGAGTCTTTGCTAAACCTTGTGAAGAAAGATATTGTTTGATAAGCGTATAGGATGCTCCAAATACACAAAAGCCAGTAAAGAGCGCAAAGGCAATTATCCCAATGCCAGCTTGCGGGGCAGGCTCTCCCATCGCATTAAGTTCGAGGCGAGAAAAAACAAATGGCGATAAGCTAAGCCCAGCAACTACCGTGGCGACGGCAAGTAAAAAGAAGAAAAACTTTTTTGAAACTGTGTGCTTCCAAAGCGCATAAACAAAGAGAAATAAAGACAACGCATGAAAGGTTCCAAAAAATATTGATATCCTAGCCATCGATAAAAGATAATCCCCGGATACTTCTAGGGATATGTACATGACTATGAGCCAAAGAGTTTGAGTAGCAAGAAAGATGAAGAAAAACCGATGAGGTATGCTTTGTTGGGCGTATCGCAAGAGGAGGGAGGCCAAACCAAAATTTATAATAAGAGCAACAATAAATGTTAAGAATCTTATTTGCCCGAAATCAAGAGAAAAGTTTTCCATATCACCTTACAGGGAGTTCAATGTGGAAGGTGCTCCCCTCCCCTTTCCCCTTTGACTCGGCCCAGATTTTACCTTTGTGCATTTCCACAAACTGGCGGGCAATGTACAAACCAAGTCCGGCGCCTTCGGTGGAAAGCTCTTTGCCCGCCTGGCCCCTGGAAAAACTTTGAAACAATTTTTGCAGCTCTTCTTTGTTCATGCCCTCGCCCGTGTCGGCAATGGTAATGTGCACCACTTTACCCGCCTGCTGTATGCCGGTAGTAATACTCCCCTGCCTGGTGTACCGGATAGAGTTATCAATAAGGTTTAAAATAACATTTCGGATTTTCTCCGGATCAAGCATAGCCGCAGGAAGCGGCGGTGCCGGCTCTTTGAAAACAAGCTCAAGATTTTTCTGTTCTGCTTTTAACTTGAGTTCGTCAATTACGCTTTGGATAACCTCTTGTATATTTGTTGGTTCTGGCTCCAGCTTAATTTTCCCAGACTCAATGCGCGACAGGCTTAGCAAGTCGTTTACCAAATGAATAAGCCTTTGGTTTGAATCGTACACGCTGTGGATAGGTTTTTTAAAAGCCTGGCCAATCTGGCCATAGCTACCGTCCAGCAAAAGCGAAAGATAGCCTTTCATGGCGGTTAAGGGCGTGCGTAGCTGATGCGATGCTATGGACACAAACTCCGACTTTGCCTTGTCCAACCGCTTTAACTCCTGATTTGCCTCCGCCAAATCTTGCGACAGTTTTTCCAGTTGTTCCCGTTGCTGTACCTCTTTTCGTACACTCCGAATAAGCAAAACCCCAAATCCCAGTACCGCAGCAAAAACGAAAATTCGAAAAAGAAAAACATTAATACTATTAGAAACTAACGCCTCAGAAAGAGTAATAATGGCAAGGATAGTGGTTAAAACCTCAGTAGCAAGAACTTTTATACCTAGAAATTGGTATTTAATGATTGAGTAGGAAATAAATAGCATTAGGATTACAGGCAACACGGGGCCAAGAAAAACAAAGAATGGAATTTTGAGAATAACTACAAATATTACCGTAAAAATTGCCATTCCGGAGAAAGATAAAATAACCCCAAGCAGTAAATGTAGATGCTGAATCCTCTCAACGCCTTGCGTTTTGAGATATTTATAGATCAAAACTACAAAACTCAAGAAAAAAAGTCCCACAAAGTTAAGAAAAAAGAGCGCGATTCCGGGTCCGGGAACAGGGGTGGGGGTTCCGCCAGGATAGTGGATAGAGGAGAATACAAGAGGAGTAAGCGATGCAGCTGCTGAACTTAAAGTCAAGAGCCCCAGGGCGAACAGGTATTTCTTTGCGAGAGAAATTGTGGCGTGCGGGAATGTATGAACGAAAAGAAAAAGCATGAGCCCCATGAACGAGGTTACAAACATGACAAAGCGGATCCAGAAGAGGTGGTTTTCCGCCGTTTTAATAGGAGGATGAATTGAAAGAAAGTTTACGACAATGTAGACATTAATGATGATGGCTAGCAGCAGAAAAAGCCTGTTTGTCCAACTTTTGGGGTTGTTGAGGTACACAAGAACGCCCAAGAGGGAGGATATTGCGAAAGCCCCTATGCCGAGGGGTATTTCGATAAAAGTGTTGCCGATTTCTACAAATTCACCATTCATAACGACGGACCGTAACGCATTACGGTCTCCCGGCAAGTGCCGAAGTAGAGAAGAATTTACGTAATGGTTTGATGTGAACGTCTTCGCGCCACTCAGCTGCCAGATCTTCTATAATATGGTGCGTACAATGCAGACGTGAACGAGAGTAGTGGCGTACGATGGGATGCAGAAAATTGCTCATTTTCGCTTTGGTTGTTTCGTCTCTCGCCACCCGGTGCATGTTAAAAGGATCGTCAAAAGATCCTTTAAGGCCGTATTCTAAAGTAACAAGATAGTAGTCTTCGTTCCCTGCGAGTTTGGAGTCATGCACATAATCCACGGGGAGCTCCTCGTAGTAGCGAGCAGGCTTTCTGCCCTCTGGCACAATCATTACATCAGCCAAGAATCCAAATTGTTGCCAGAGGGCGGAGCTCTTGTTTACTCTAGTGATAACTTTGCGAGTTAAGCTTTCTGGCGTTTTCTTTACTTCACGGTATACCAGGGGTTTTCCATAGTATTTTTGCTCGAGCAGAAAAAAGAGAGTTCGAATATTGTAGCGAAAACCGTGTATAAACGAAGATTGCTTTTTCTTAAAGTCTCGAACCTGCATAAGCGTACCCGCAAAGTACAAGTCTTTTACGTTGGTGGATTCCCATTCGCTTGTTTGCGCCGGGAAGCGATTGTTAATGGTAAGATCAGGCTTTGCGGATTTGTCGAATATAGACGCGTCGAACTGAAATCCCGTGCACGCAATAACTCTATCGTATGCCAAATCTTCTCTTTCGTTATTTGCATGCGAGTAGCTTACCGAGACAACGTACTTCTTGCCCTTGCGTTTTATCCGTTCTACGGTGGCGTCAAGCACCGCATTTTGCGATTTTAAAAGGTAGGTATCAAGAAGGTTGTTATTTACTGCTCTCAAATCCCCCACAAAGTGCGTTTTCCAGGCAAATGCTACCGGCGCGGGACTCACGAGGTGTATTCTTGCCGCCCGCCCCACGAGGTTGTCTGCGGTTTCAAAAGCAGAGTTCCCTTTTCCGATAATCAAGACATTCTGATTTGCGAAGTCGTCAGGGTCTATAGAAACGTTAGTGTAATTTTCAGCCATTTCTATCCCCGGTATTGCAGGGATGAAAGGTTTGGTCACTCCGGTTGCAATGATTAACCGTTTACCCTTGTATGTTTTGCTCCGGCTATCTTTTATTTGGAATCCCTCTTTTGTTTTTGAAATTCTTGTAACAGTGGTTCCGAACTGTATTTTTATTTTAAATGTCTTCGCAAAGTCCTTAAGGTATCTACAAAGTGCGTTAGCATCAGGGAAATAATCTTTGGTGTAATCTGAAAAAAGCAACTCGTGAGTATTAGTAAGCAAAGAGTTCCAATCCCAGCGTAAGCGGACCTCTGGATCTTTGTATCCTGTGTATACTTTGTTGATAGAAAGCAGGGCGCGGTGGCGCGGGAATTTCTTAAAAAATGTGCCCGGCGACTTTCCTTTTTCTAATATAAGGTAATCTCGGCCCGCATTTTCTAGATAGTATCCAAGTTGAAGACCGGCTGGCCCTGCACCAATAATGAGATAGTCAAGAATTTTTTGTGTTTTTTTGGTTGTTGTGTAACTACGCGACATATGATCGTCATCCATATTTCTATTATAGTCCTTTCCCAAAAGTCAATCAACTCGTATCCCCAGTTTGCTGCATACGTTTTCGATGTCTTCTTTCCAACTGGTTGAGGCCATAATATAAAGACTAGGCCCGTCCTCTAACATATCGGTCATTGTTCTTAGATCTTCGCCCGTAATTGTTGCCCCTGCCAGCTGCCCGTTTTGTACAAACATGTCTCCTAGTTTTCGCAACCGAAGCATGCTTTTATGAAGAGGTAAATTTGCTAGGTCTTCTAAAGAAATATTTACACCCAAATAGTGCTGGAGAGTGCTTTCTGAAATTTTCCCTTCCTGGTAAAGTTTCCTTAGCATCGAAAGAATGCTTGGAAAATTGAAGAAATACACGGGGTAGTGGTAAGTATACGTGTTTCGGGTAAGGCGTACGCTATTTTGGTTTGGGAGCGAAAGGGCGGCAGAAGCCAGGGTAAAACGAGGCAAGGGAACAGAGTCCTTAAGAACAACCTTAAGCGATTTTTCTACTACATCTTTGGGGATTTGCGCTGTGATATATGCAGGTTTAAGGTTCCATGCAGGCGCATCTTTAAAAAATTGCCTAGTCATGAAAACTAAAGCCAACCCAGTATAAGAAAGTTTTCTGGGAGAGTTTATCTCGTTGCAGTGCTCTTTATGCAGGAAATGCGGGCGGATAACGCACAATTTAGATATCGAGACAAAGCGTTCCCAAAACGCCTCGCCTTCTTTTTTTGGGAATAGTTTTTCTCGAGCAAGCACGTCTATTCTTTTGCCTTCGTATTCATACATGGTAAGGTCTTGGAATCCAAGAGGACTCCCCTGCCCGGGTATAAATCGTACGCTCACCCATTCTTCAACATGGCATTGGTGATCTTCAATCGGATACACTGCTTTGGTAATATACACCGCAGATTTATCTTCGTATTCATCGAACAACGGAGGTTCCTTGGTGTATTGATAATAAGATTCTCGCGCGCGTGCAACTAAGCGAAAAAGCTCGGAATTTTCCCAGGAAGCAGTACCCGCATTTTTTGCTTTGTATATTTCTATTGTTGCAGTTCCGGCTTTATACACTGATACTGGTTCTGCCGTGGAAGTGATTAGTTTTTTAATTTTCATATTCGATTACTCTTGCCGCGGGTATCCGAGGAGAGTGGGGACGTTTTTCTGTTGCGTAGCCAACCCTGAAAAGCGCCGCTGGGCGCTGTGTCCCTTGAAGGCGAAGTTTTAATAAGTCCGTAAACATCTCCTTTTCTATCAAGGCAGCGTGTACTGCGATATTAACTTTCTGTATCTCTGCCAAGAGCGCCATCTTCTCGAGAGCCCTTCCTGTTTTAAGCCACCATTCTGCCTTATCTTTTGCTACGCTTAAGATACAGACAAGGGGAGAGCTTCGTATACCGTCACGTTCGGAAGCCGCAAAACCGTATGCGAGATCAGGATCAAAAGAACCTTCTTCTTGGAGGGCGCTAGAAAGTTTTACAGTCATTTTTTCGCTTAGTCCGAAGGTATTCCCCGGCATAGAGCGCCCGTTAGGCGTGTTGTTTGGAAGAAGAAAAGCCCCGAGTTCTTTTCGAAAATCTCCGTCAGCAACTGCCGATTTGTCGGCGGTATATTGCAGTTCAGCTATTGCAGAACGCATTTTGATGTCAGAAACCAGATCTAGCTTCGCGCCAAAACTGCTTGCAGTTTCCTTGAACTGTTTTAGAAGGATAGAAGGTATGGGGCGGAGTGCATCGTATTTCGACCTATTCATCATTCGTGTTTTCATGGCCCCAAGAAAGATATTGCTCTTTGTTTTCTCTTTGGGTGGAGTGGCCTCTTCTTCGTTAAGATGTATTCGGATGGTCGGCAGTGGATATTTTTCTCCTATATATTTAACCGATGGCGCAACCCCGTAATAACGTGCCGCAAGAATAAGGTTCTCTGCGGCACACCCAATACTTATGAATGCTTGTCTCTCGTGCTTGTCAGAATTAGGCAATATTTGTGACTTATCAAGGCAAATATCAATTATGTTTTTTTTCGGTTTTATAATGAACTTCCACGGCTGTGTATTATGAGAACTTGGCGCCAAGATCGCCCATGAGACAAGATGGCTATAAAGCTGTTTTTTTGTACATTTTGTTGCATCGGTCGGCTTTATATCCAAAGCCTCGTAGTTTATTTTTAGAAGTCTTTTTATCATAGTTTTGTTCCTAGAGAGTTTTTCCTTCAATTCCTGTCTCTCCCGTATATTTGTGGATAAACATACGTTCTGGTATTGGAAATCCAAGGACAAGACGGGCTATCGCTTCTGACGCAATACCCGCCGCAACTATTGCCGTGGATCCGAGCTGGGGAAGTCCACCAAACAAAACCGGGTCAGTTTTTTTGATGATGCCATAAAATTCAGAACTCTTTTGCGCGTGATATCCAATAAACGTAAAAGCAAAATCCCAAAACTTATCCCTATCGGCAAGGTCGTCTCTCCATTGGTCGCGTGCTTTGTATAATTCTTTGTCAGAAACGCCGCATGCAGCCAACGGAAGATTCTTGTTTTTGTCGAATCTTCGCACGTCCATCTGTACCACGGAGCCAAGGTCGGTTACCATTACTACGGGGATTCCTGAGCGCCGCGCTTCTTCTCGGATAAGAAGTTTCATGTCCGGGTCATCCATTTCTTCTATAATAACAGAAGAGCCCCTTACAAATTCTTCTATGTTTGCCGGGTGTAGACCTTCCTGATATACGGAAATCTTCATAAAGGGGTCAATCGCATGAATTTGTTCTGCGGTTACCACAGCCTTATTTCTTCCAAAGTCTTCGTATGTCAAGCGAACACGATTGGCGTTTGGTATATGGTATTCTTTTTGATCAGCAATCTTTAGGCAAAGAGGGCGGAGATCCCCAATAACAGCATGGACTATATTATTTCCTACGCTGCAACCAGCAATCGCAACCAAGGTTTTCTCAAAAACGATTCTTACCTCTTCCCAATTCATTTTTCTGTTTGGATCTTGAAAAAGAGTCGAGTTACGCACAATAAGCGCGAGACGATGCCACGAAGGAGGAGCGAACTTTACTAAATGATTTTTCCGAGAGTAATACACCAAAGTGCCATACGAGGCGATCTCTTGAGTCTGTTTCTTTAAAACATCTTCGAATTTTTTCACTTCGCGCAAAAAAGCCTCCATTAAGGAGGATCCTGGAATTAAATCATCAAGAAGGCCATATATGGTTACTGGGACAAGATCAAAAAAGTTTTCTTTTGGGATGGTTATTTTTTTTGTTCCAAGGGGCAAAAAACCTTTGAGCTGTAAAACAAAGTTTCCATCTATAGAGAGCCCTATTTGATCTTCTACTTTGTTGCTTGTCTTTAATATATGGGGCGCCCCCTCGTATTTATTGTATCGCAAATCACTTTCTTTCGTGCCCATTGCATTATGTACAATACTACAAAAAACAGAAAAACGCAAATAAAAACTGCCTTTGCAAAGGAGAAGGCGGTTTTGGGTTTAAAATCGAAACGGAAGGGGGTTATTTCTGTTTATTTTTTACGGTTACGCAGAAAACAAAAAGAAGAAACAAAAAAGCAAGGACAGTCCCTGCTTTTGTGCTGACTACGCTTTTTATTGAGAAAACGTAATTGTGGATCAATGTTGTCGGGCGCGGTTGACTATTCTTTTTGCAAATTGTATCATATAACCAATGAACAACATACTTTCTGGCAAATACTTACTCCCCTTTTTCGTGATGGCAATTGTGCTCGTAATCGGCGGAGCTTTTGTGTGGAGTCAGATGAATCAAAGCCCGGCAGAGCAAGAGTCGCAGGCCACCCCAAATCTCAGTCCATCCCCTACTCCCACGCCAATGCAGGAGCCAGTAACCGTTCCAGAAATCCCCGAAGACTGGCAAACATATCGGGATGATGAGTTTGGGTTTAAGGTGAAGTATCCTCCAGACTGGGAATTTGAAGAGAAAGAACAAGGGAATACTTTATACAGCTTTAGATTGTATGACCCTGAAGAGGATATGCATCAAAAAGACCAATTAGAAAAATGCAGAAACGAAAACCCACCTCCTTACGACTGCGCTGGATCCTCTTCGGTTTGGTGGGTTCCAGGTATCCATATAACCCTAACGAATAACCCGCAGAAATTAGAGCTTGCTGCGATTGCCGATGAATGGACTAAAACTCGTTCTTATACTTTTGGACTCAGAACTTTCAATATTGGCTCACTTGAAGTTGTGCAAGGCAATGCTATGACAAAACTCGGACAAGATGCCTTTCTCTTTTTAAACCCCTCTGGGAATATCCAGTTTTTAGTAGAAGATATTCCTTCACATGAGAACCTCACCGAACAAATTCTCTCGAGCATTCATTTTGGTAACTAGCTAATCTAGATTGAAAATAAAAAGGAGCGACGTTTCCGTCGCTCCTTTATGTTGTATAGGAAAGAGCTGATTTTAATCTGTAATATTCAGTACCTCCTTAGCGTAATTATAGCCATTGCTATAGCGGGAAGCCTTCGATGATGTGCCATTGTATGCGCATGAGAGACCGTTGAAGTCTTGACTCTGCGCATATGGTATTGGAGTTTGATGACTTCCGCACCCGGAAGTATGGTGGTTTTCCATGTAGTCTACGAATCCCTTTATGTGGTTGAATTCGTTCTGCGAGAACGCATTGAACATCGCAGTCGGGTTCGCATAATCAAGATCTGGGTAATTGAACCCCATAATTTGTGGTCCGCCCATGCTTATAGCATAGTATCCAACGTTCGGCTCGCCGGTTTTCTCGATAGCGCGATTTAATGCGTTATATCGATTCGCCTGTTTTTCTGCCGCAGAAGCACCTTCTTCGTTCGTAGGAATCCAACCCTTCGAACGTGCACTCTCGGGATCAACATAAGCATCACATTGGGTGGGACAATACCATTGATCTATCCATCCATTTCCTCCTATTTCTTCGGAATCATTGAAGTAGCCTTTAGGATGTTGTATCTCCGGTTTCGTTCCTGAGTTGCGATGAGGCCATCTCTATATGGATGGTGAATCCATACATTAAAGAACCATTGTTGCTCTAGTCGAATGGTAGGTTGTGCGTTCCCATTGAGGATGGGGCCGCCAAAAGGTCCTTCCGCCACTGATTCCACCCACCAGACGCCGAGAGCCACTGCAGTTATCTTTTGTAGTTGGTCGTTGGTGCTAGCAAATGGTTCGAGCTGCATCTTCAGCCCTGCGCCGATGCGATTGTAGGTTTTGGCGATGGAGCGTTGGTCGGTTCCGAGCGCCCATTGCTGCACGCATACAGGACGAAATGGTGCCAGGAAGGTATCCCCGATACGGTTTGAGAAGGTGTAAAATTGAGCTCCGTTCCATGCGATGTACCCATTCTGGAAATCCTGCCTTGGTTTGCCCGTGCTAGCTTCGGTATACGGACCGCCTGTGGCTTTGCCTAACCAGCTGTTGCTTCCACCGATGCATTCATAGAGAGCATTGATGGCAGCGAGGTCTGGATCTTCCACGCATTCCTGCGCGTACACGGGTTTGATGCCGAGCAGGTTGTGCACGAAGCTCACAAAGAAGAATGAACTTTCTTGATGCAGGCTGGCGCTGGCGCATGGGTCGGGGTCGGGTGCCGGAGGATCTCCTGCTGGCGGATCACCCGCTGGGGGTGGATCGTCTGCGGGAGGATCTTCCGTGGGTGGAGGATTAGATGATCCTTCTTCGATAAGGTCGAAGTAGATCGTGCGGTACTTGTTTCGATTAGAGCCTGATCCAGGCGGTTCATCGGTAATCCAAAGGGTTGCCTGAAATCTGGTGCCTATGCGGTCTGAGTACAAGTCGGGGTCTGGGCTCCACCGGAACAGTCCGTTTGCGTCAATGGTCATTCCATCTGTATATGTTTGCAGGTAATACCAGAGTGGCTTTGCATACGGTTCGGTCTGCACTTGTATGCGGCGTTCATTGCTGATATACGCCGTAAATACTTGCCCCTCTGCAGGGTAGGTAAAGTTGGGAAGCGGAGCGACAGCGGGCGGACTGTCTGCCGGAGGCGGTTCGTCAACGGGTGGCGGATCGCTTGCCGGCGGTTCCTCGGCTGGAGGATCGTCAGCGGGCGGCGGATCCTCTGCCGGAGGATCTTGGGTGGGCGGAGGCACTTGCGTAACCTTTACGTACCGATCCTGGTCCATAACCACGGAACATGTGGTACCAACGTAGGAATTACCGCAATCCCCTGCCCAAGTCATGTCTTGCGCGGACTGCAGCGTAATTGTGGTGTCGCTGGGGAAAGTCCCATCGCTTCGGGGTCGAGGGTCAATAGAGATTTCGGTGCCGTCCACCTCTACCGAGTCCTGGGTTAGCTGATCTTCGTTGAGGTACGCAAGATAGCTGCGAGGTTCTGGAGTTCTGGTAGGCCGAGGCTCTCTGGTCGGTCTAGGGTCTTCATCGTGGCTCGCGCTTACCGAAGCCATGGCGCAGCCCGCAACAACGAGCAGAGATATGGCGGCAATGGCCAAAAGGGCGAGCGTACCGAATCGTAATTTTTTCCTTATCAAGGCTTTTCTCCTTTCAGTGAGGTTTTTGGGATTATCGTGGAAATTACCGGACGGATAAGCTATTTTTTGTCAGGTCATGGTGTACACCTCCTATCTATTAAATTTTAGAGTCCTGCCTTTAGATTCGAAAAGAAGCAAGTGTTGTCAATAGGGTGTGACAGTATTATTCTTTCTATAAACATAAATCAAAACCCACCCCAGGGGAAACAATGGTTAGACAGGAAGAGCAAAAGCAGGGACAGTCCCTGCTTTTGTGCCTCGCTCTTTTATATTTGGGCGGTCTTGTAAATAGGAATATGGTAAAATTTGGTAATGAACCAAATGGATTTTTCGAAACTAAAATTCCCCTTTTTCGTGCTTGTTGCCGCGGTGATTATTACGGCGGGAGGAATGCTTGCGCTTCAAAATTTTGTGAAACCTACTCCAATAGCTCAAACTCAAGAAGATACACCTAGTCTATCTTTGCTGAACAATATCGAATACTATCATTCTTATTGCGAAGTTCCGATGAAGTTAACCGATGGCGTGTTTCAATGGACAGAGAATTTTCTCTGCAATCAAGAGCCTACGTTTGGTTTTCTTTTTCAAATATACAACGAAAAAATCGCAATCGGAGATTTGAACTTTGACGGAAAAAGCGATGCGGCTGTTGTACTGGCCACAAATTATGGAGGAAGTGGAAATTTTCGCGAACTTGCTGTTGTGTTGAGTCAAGATGGTACTTTCAAGCATGTGGCATCCGTGGACATTGGCGATAGAGTGATTGTCAATGAGATTTCCATTCAAAGCTCTCGTATTTTGCTTGATATGGTGGTGCATGGACCTGAAGATGGTGCATGTTGCCCTACACAGGCAGTTCTAAAAATATTTCGTTTCGATGTCGAAAGTCAAGAACTTATAGAGATTTAGCAAATGATAAGAGGAGGCATTGAGCCTCCTCTATTTGTTTTAAGGTTCTACGGAAAGTACTTTTGCCAGATTTGCCACCTCCTTTGAAGATCTTGTTGAGAAATCGCAGGGCCTACATATTTTTTTGTAAAGCTTTCGTAGATCGAATAATTGGTAAAACTGGTAGGCGATCCTATTCCTACCCATGTATCACGAATTGCAAGCACAGCCGTTGCCATGCTGATATCGTTGCTGGCTAAGATAATCTTTCCAAGCGTTTGTTCGTCGGTAATATTGGTTGATGTGCCGGTGACATCTAAAACCGCCTTTTGAATATTTGCGGAGTGCCATTTAGGCCACACTTGTCCGTACCCAAAGGCATGGGGCACTTGATTGGTATCGTAATCCCCCGAAATGTTTTGTGCTCCTTCAGCGTCAACTATAGCCTTTACAAGGCGGGCGTCTACGCTATAAAAGCGGGCCCACTTTTCAGCCAACGTTTGCCAGTTACCGGTAACTACAACCGGTTCGGGGCTGGGGTGGTTGATGAGACGTGCTGTGGCATCGGCGGCGCGGCTGTCCTCGATAGTTTGGGCTACGGTTATCAATATGAGCACGTCTTTCTGGTGGGTTTCCCGCAGTACCGTAACAAAGCCATCACCCTGCGGAGTTTGGGCAAGAAACCTAGTTCCTTTTAGGGGAATGCCGAGATTTGTTTACGCCGTTACTATCTCTTGCGGTACAAGCGGTACGGTTGCGGGATCAAACGTAATGGCAAGTTGCTGGCGCGCGGTTGCCCCGCCTTGTCTGCCTATTTCTCGAATTACCCATTCGTCATTTTCGGTTTTAAACGGGTTTTGGGCGAAACCAAGAACGTAAATATCGGGTGTCGCAAGAACCAAAGCTGCTGTCTGCTGGCGTAGGTTAAACCACGCGGTCGCCCGCGAGGTAACGTCCATCTCTATAGTAGAATCCCAAAATGTTCTTGGATTTTGATCTCTGGGCGAATCCTTCCATCGAAGTTCCCATTCCGGGTCGTTCAGCGTGGCCCAGGAAGCCTGTTCCTGTATTTTCTTTGGTACCAGGGTATAGCCGTCGCACGCGCCTGCTATAAATAACAGAGAAACCAGAGCGGCAAGCACAACAAGACAATATTGAATTTTCAATGTTCTTTCCTCCTACATTAATATCCGGGTAGTTTTACTTAGCCAGATTTTACAAGAAAAGTCAAACACAAAAACCGCCCCTCGACTACGCTCGGGGCGGTTTTTGGTTGATGGTATAACCTATTGGGGCATATTTTGGGTTGATTGCCCGCCTTGACTGGGCGAGGCAGGCCCGCCCTGGTTTGGCGAAGATTGTCCCGATTGGGAGGACATAGGAGGCATGCCAGAGTCTTTCTGCGGCGTTTCGGGAGATTTTTTGTTCGTCATTCCCATCATGCCGCCCTTTCCCTTTTTGCCCATGTAAAATACAAGTCCTACTACCGCTAACACGAGGACAATACCGATAAGAAGTAAGGGATCCATATTGGAAAATTTCAAATATTTATATGTTGAGACCTTTTTACGTTCTCGCTTCTATTTTCGCTTTTTATGTTTGGCCTGTCAAACGCACCGTAAGGTTGTAAATATCCCCAGCCCCCATAACCATTACCACTTCGCCCCCTTTGAGGTTTTCTTTTAAGTAGGATTCAATTTTATCGATAGTTGGGACATATAGGACATTTGAGGCAAACTGCCTTCCTTTTTTGCGGATAACCTGCTGTACCAGTTTTTCGCTGGAAACCTTTTCCTTTGTTGTGTTTTCTTCCCTTCCCGCGACATCATAAATATCCGCCACTATTAATTTATCCACAGGTAAGGTAGAAAGAATGTAAATAAAGTCCCGGAAAAAGAAAAAGGTGCGTTGGTACTGGTGCGGCTGGAACACCACCCACAAGGGCGCTTTTGGCCATTTCGCGCGGGCTGCCTGCACGGTAACGCGGACTTCCGTGGGGTGGTGGCCGTAATCTGAAACCAGGGTATATTTTACCGGAGTTTGCGGTTGGAATACGTCGAACCTGCGCCAGGTACCCTGAAACTTTGACAGCGCTTTGAACGCTTTGCTGTCTGGAATTTGCAAAGCCCTGGCCAGGGTAAGCGCCGCGTGCGCGTTTGCAACATTGTATTCGCCTGGCACCCGTAAAATTCTTCGAAGCTCTTTTGCCGCCTCCCACTTTCCCGAGTATTCGTACACGGGGTGTTTTGCTTTTTGCAATATTTTTTGGATGTTTGCGTCGTCTCTGTTCGCGATAATCATGCCGTGCTCGGGTAGTAAGTCAATATAGGTGCGGAACGTCTTAATAATGTTTTGCAAGTTTTTGTAAAAATCCAAATGGTCCGGCTCCACGGACGTAAGCACAATAATATCGGGCGAATACTGCAAAAACGAGGCAAAATGCTCGTCTGCTTCTATAAGCAGCACCGGCTTTCCTTTTATTGTAAACGTGCCTTGGCCCACCCTGCAGTTTGTGCCGGCGGGCAGGCTTGGGTCAAATTCCTTTACTTTGGTGCCAATAATAACCGTGGGGTCGAATCCAGCTTCAATAAGCACTAATGCGATCATGGCGGTGGTGGTGCTTTTTCCATGGGTGCCCGAAACCGCGATGGTATAGTATTCTTGCGTAAGTTCGCCCAAAGCCTGGGGGTAACTTAAAACGCGCATTTGCTGTTTTGGTTTTCCGGCGGCTTGCCATCTGCTGCTTAAAGGTTTTGAGCTTAATACATTGCGGGCTTGCTGCAGTTCCGCGTTATCAAGCTGAACTGCCGGGCTGTAAATAATTATATCGGCGTTAAAAGGTATATTTTCCGCTTTGTGCGGCCCAATTTTTATGTTGGCCCCTTTGTTCTTTAGGACCTGGGTCATTTCGTTTTCTATTAAATCAGAGCCGGTTATGACATGGCCCTGGGCAAGATAATACTGGGCTATGGCCGAAACCCCTATTCCTCCAATGCCGATAAAGTGAATTTTCATACTCCTTTATAATACAACACTTTGGCAAATTGTATACTGTGGTCCCGATCGCTTCAGTTGACTTTCCATTACTTCAATAGATTGTACGGGAATCGATATCAAGATTTCTTCATCGATTTCGGGAATTTCCTCCGGTTCCATTCGCCGCAGTTCAAACGCTTTAAGGCGCGCCAGCGTAAGGTGAGGGGAAAACGTCTGGCTGCTCCCTTGCTCCAAGGTTTTTTCCACATCCTGCTGTAACGCCAAAAGCTCTGGCGATTTTTCAATTAACGCCCAAATCATGCGCGGCCTTCTCGCGTCTGGACCATAAGTAATACGAGTAATGTCAACCGAAAACGGCTTGTGCCGCTCCCCTACCTCCCGCATTAACTCGCAAACTTCCGCCAATTCCTGGTCTGACGTGTTTCCTAAAAACGCCAGCGTAATATGCAAGTTCTCGGGCGTAGTCCACTTTGCGGGCACCTCTGCCCATTTGTTTTTGTATGCCAGCAATTTCTCTTTGGCCTCGTCCGGCAAGTTTATGGCAATAAATACTCTATGCGGTTTCATAGTAAGGCTTAACCTTACTATACCTTAAAAGTCGCTTTGTCCCAAAAAGAAAAGGCCCCGACCGGTTGAAGTTTGGGGGGAATAAGGCTAGAATTGAAGTGCTATGGCAAAGAAGAGGGATTACAATAAGGAGTTGGCGGGGATATTTCTGCATACGGCGGATTTGCTGGAAATTAACAGCGTGCGTTTTAAGCCGGCCGCCTACCGGAAGGCGGCGCGGGCTTTGGAGGCGCTGGATCAAGATGTTGCCGCCATTTACGAAGAGTCGGGCCTAAAGGGTTTAGAGGCGATTTCCGGCGTAGGGAAAAGCATTTCGGAAAAGATCGAGGAATACCTAAAGAAAAAGAAAATCCCCTTCTACGAGGAACTCAAAGAAAAAACCGCGTTGCGGGAAATTGTTACGCATTTTTTTGAAACAAAAGACATTTCCATAAAACAGCTTAAAATGAACGCCCGCAAGCAAAAAATAATTTATGCCAGATATACGGCTCCCGCGAAACAGCTGCTTGAGCTTGCGGGGTCCGTGGAAAAAGCAAAAAAAGCCATAGATATTGTGGCTGCTTGGGCAAACACGCGCGGGTTAGACTACACTATTGAAACCGTGGCAAAAAAGTGGCTGGAACTAGATCGCTTAAAACCAAAAGAAGTGGTAAAAAAAGCGTTTTACCGCGACATGCCCATGATATGGAGCGAGGCCAAGAAAAAATGGTATGTAATACGGGACGATGGCGAGTGGCTGGAATTCGCGGGAGATGAAAAAGATATTGAGTGGCGCATAATAAAATGAAGATAAAATTTCTTGGCCGGGAATATGGATTGCTAGTGCGAGATAAACTTCGGGAAGCCGGGTATACGTTAGTTGATAGCGTTGACGACGCTGATTTGCTGGTGGTGGGGTTTTGGGGAGACATTGTAAAAAAGGAAATGCTGGAAAAACCAAAATATGGCGCGTTAAACGTGCACCCTTCCCTATTGCCTAAATATCGGGGTCCAACGCCCGTGCCGGCAGCTATTTTGGCCGGCGAAACCGAAACCGGAGTAAGCATTATTAAAATGGACGAAGAAGTGGACCATGGTCCGTTGCTGGCGCAACGGGAATTTTCAATTTTCAATTATCAATTTTCAAACGGGAAAGGAAACCCGACGACGCCAGAACTATTGCAGGTTCTTTGGGAAATGGGAGCTGACTTGCTGGTAGAAATTCTGCCCAAATACATTGCTGGCGAAATTACTCCCCAGGAACAGGACCATAGTAAAGCCACGTTTACCAAAAAGCTTACCCGGGAAGATGGGTTTATTGACTGGAAGCAAAATCCAGAGTATATAGATAGGCAGGTTCGGGCATATACGCCGTGGCCGGGAGCATTTACTTTTTGGAAGGGCAAGCGCGTAAAAATCCTGAAAGCGCATGTGGAAGATGGGAAGCTGGTTATCGACGAATTGCAGATGGAAGGCAAAAAATCCACTACGCTCCAAGAATTTCTCCTGGGCCACAAAGATTTTACTATACCAAATGCTTAGTTACTACGAATTGAGAAAAGGCGTGCAATTTATTTACGAGGGTCAGCCCTACGAGGTTTTGGAATTCCGGCAAATGGGAAAGTCGCAAGACGTGGTAGTGGCGCAAACCAAAATCCGCAACCTTATTACGGGCCGCGTGCTTCCCAAAAACTTTCACCAGGGCGACATGTTCCAGGAGGCCGACCTGCAAAAATTCCAGGCAAAATTTATTTATACTGACAAAGGCAAATATGTGTTTTCTTGGACGAATGATCCAAAGAAGCGTTTTGAGCTTGCGGAAGAACAAGTTGGATATGCCACCAAGTTTTTAAAATCCAACCAGGAGGTAGAAGCAATTATTTTCCAGGATAAAGTTATTACTATTACTTTGCCCATAAAGGTACAGCTCAAAGTAAAAGACGCTCCTCCCGGCGTGCAGGGCGACCGTTCGCAGGGCGGCGCCAAAACCGTAATCCTGGAAACCGGCGCCGTTATAAATGTCCCTCTATTTATTGAGACTAACGATATTATCGAGCTAAACACAGAAACCGGCGAATACACCCGCCGCGTGGAAAAAGGATAGTAATAAAGGAGCAGCTCATACGAGCTGCTCTACGGGTTGCCGCTGAAATTTTGTCGCGGCAGCAAAATATGGGTTCTCCCCTGCTAGTGGTTCAGGAAAGAAAATATTGTGGTATTTGGAGCGTATTTGCACTCTTTTTGTTTGGTCTGCCAAAATGTCCTGGACAGCCAGGAAAATCTGGGGAAAATACCCTTGTTTTCTGCAGTGAGGGCATTTTTTCTCATCTTTATCAAAGATGACAGCACAGCAGATATTCCACCAATCGCCGTTGGGATCAATTGGACAGTACTTGCCCATTGCTACCCTCCTTGTTCTTCTGTATACATTATATCTGCGATTTTGAAATTCGGGAAGTGTGCAAAACTACATCATTCCCTGGAAGCGTTGCGCCATGGCCATTTGGACTTTGCGCAACAGTTCGTTGTGGGCTTCTTTTAACGCGCGCGTCTGGTCTTCTGGCGAGAGTTCGGGGTTTAGGCTAATTTCTACCAGCTCCATTCCCCCATTCATAACAAGGCGCACGCCGTTTTTCTCAATATCGTACGTTTGCTTTTTGAGTTCGTCTTGCAAGCCCTTTAATTCCTTAAGTTGTTTTAATTTGTCAAACATAGTTGTTTACTCGTTATTTTTTAATAGCGCAAGAGCTCCGTATAAGCCTTCCGCGCCTCGTAATGTTACTTTTTCAATGGACGGCACTTCGGGAAAAATCTTCATAATGTCTTGTACGTTTTGGCGCACTTTTTCTAGGGAAATTCCGGGTTCTTTGGTAATCATAGAACCTCCCAATACTACAATGTCGGGCGACCAGTGTACAATGGTATTGTGAACACCAGCAGCCAGTATTTTTGCCAGTTCATCCCAAACCGCCTGGTCCGTTATTTTGGCTGGTTTTTTGCCATATCTGCGTTCGACAGCGGAACCCGAAGCATACGCTTCCAGGTGGCCAAACCCTCCGCAGCCACATTTGGTCTGACTATCTTGAACGTTCAAAATTTGGTGACCTGGCTCAAATCCAAGAATATTTTCTGTTACTTTGCCGTCTTCTATTCTTGCGCCGCCTATTCCCGTGCTGATAGTCATAAACACAACAATACGGTGGTTTTTCCCGGCGCCATATACTGCTTCTCCCAGACCAGCAAGTACCGCATCGTTTTCAAGTTTGACGGGAGTTTTCAGGCGTTTTTGAAGTTCTTGCATAAAAGGTTTATTGTTCCACGCAGCAAGGTTTGGCGCGTTTACCACCATGGTCTTTTCCTTGTCCAGGGGACCAGGAATGCCGCCGGCTACACCCTGAATTTGTTCATTACCGGCACATTCATTTGCGATTGCAACAAGGGTATTAATCCCCTGTTCAAAATCTTTGGGAGTCTCCACAATTTTGGGTTCGCTTAGGGTGGCACCGTCTTTTGAAGCGGCAACACGCATTTTTGTTCCGCCAATGTCGAACAGAATATACATACGGGGATTATAGCCCATTTTTAGGATTTTTGGTAGAGGTAGACGTTTTCGATTTTTTTGACGGGTTTCCAGGTGGGTAAGGCAAAAGAGTTTGAAACCACCAGGCTGCCGGGGCGCAATTCGCGTTCCAGTTTCGCCTCGAAATGGCCCATTACGCCAGGCAGGCCGTATATGACTACAAAATCGAATTCCCCAAGGTTTTGGCTCCACAAATTCGCGGTTTTTAAAAAGCCTTTGCTCTGGAGCCCCGCTTTTTTCAAGCGCCAACTTCCCCACCACGCCAGCAAAGGATTAATTTCGTACCCATGCGTTTCTATGCCTTGTGCGGCTAGAGCTTTTACAACCCGTCCGTCCCCCGCGCCCAAATCCACCGCTTTTGCAGGCTGGTATTCTGCGGCAATTTCCAAAAGCGTAGCTATTACGCGTTTTGAACTGGGCACGGGCGGCGCGCCCCGCACCAGCGACACAATAATGGAAAGAAAAATAAGCGCGCCCAGTATATTAGCAAGAATAATAACAAGAGCGATTGCCATATTTGCTACACTGTCCTGCTGGTAGATCCCACAAACCGGAATTGTTTTATTTTTGCGGCCGGGACTACTGTGGAAAACGGAAACGTAAGATCTAAGGGGTCAAATACCAGGCGCGGTTCTGACATTGCTTCCACGCGCGACAAGGCATCTGCAATGCGTTCTTCAAAGCGGACGTTTTCCACCGGGCCCCGCACCTTGCCGTTTTCGACAAGAAACACCCCATGCTGGGCAATGCCGGTCATAGTGGCGGTTTGGTAATGTTTTATGCCCAGGTAGTGCAATTTGGTAATCCATAGCGTTGGTTGTTTGCAGTTTTGGATTATTTCCGCAAGCGGCGCGTTGCCTCCTTTTACGACCACATTAAAGGGAATGGCGCCCTGCGACCTATACGAAGGCGGAAGCGCGTTTCCCGTGGCCGGTTTCTTCCATGTTTTGGCGAGCTCCGCGTCGTACAGCGCGGTTTTTGCTACCCCTTGTTTTATAAGCGAAATGGGCTGTCGCGGACGGCCCTCAAAGTCAAACGGAAGCCCTACTCCCCTATTGTTTGGGTCGTTATAAGTATCCAGCATAGTTATATTTTCTCCGGTAACGCGCCGGCCAATTTTATTAGACACAAAACTTTCTCCGCGCTCTACCTGCAGGCCGTTAAAGGTAAACGCAAGTGCGTCAATAAGTTGCGCAAAAAAGTAGGGTTCAAACACAACGTCTATTGTTATGTCTTCCCCTTCTTTTTTGTTGGCAAACAAGTCAATACGCTTTTTGGCGCGCTGTAGTTCGCATTTTTGGGTAAGTTCTTGCAAAAGCCGTTCTTTGTCTTGCTCAATAAAAGCAATGGAAGCTCCTCCCGAGCTGGCGTAGGAGGAAATCGCAGAGTCGTTTTTGTCGAATGCGTACAGGGCGGCGCAAGCTAACGTGTATTTGGCTGTTTGTTTTGTGCCCAAAGAATTTTGGTAGGTTGTTTCTCCCCTGCTTTGGGCCAGTTTTCCGGCAAGCGCCAGATTGTGTTTTTCGAGTTTTGCTGTTATGTCTTTGGCGGTTTCAATAAGTATTTCTCCTTTTAGCCGGGCTGTTAGTTCGTCGTATATTGCCGCGGGTTGTGCTACTGGTGGAAAAACTTCGCTTGGGACAAACACGTCTTGTAGGGGCAGAAACTCCATTTGTTTCAACATTTTTTGTATTATATCTTTCGCGAACAAGGGATTGTCGAATGTGGCAGCCTGTTTTCGTCCGGCTTTTACCAAGGCTACGTCTATAGTCCATTGCTCGCCCGCGGGCGGCTGGTCCACCTGGCCGTCTTTTATGCGCTTTAACGAAAATTCATTCTGCGACACCACAACCTCGGCAAACTCCGCCCCTTTTGCTTTCGCCAGCCTGATAATTTCTTTTGCGACATCTTTGGTATCCATCCGTTTCACTATACCAAACCGTCTCTTCTTTTTCCACTTCTCCCACATTTTCGTATATCCCATCAAAACCCACGAATTCTCCAGTACCACAGACTAGTCTGTGGTACTGGATACTACAATTTCTTGCCTAGGCAATATTTTGTAGTATCTGTTTTCCTAAACTTTGATGAAGAGAACGAGATGGCAGATGGGGTGGTTTTGCATTTTTGACAAGCTGTTTTTCTTGGGTTAACATAGAACTATTATGGCAAAGAAATTCACTATTACGCTTCCCCGTAAAGACGAACTGCAGGTTCGGGAGGCTTCCATTGCGTACGGCATTTCGCCGGAAGAATTATCCCGCATTGTCATTTCGCGGGCTACCCAAAACCTTTTGGATATTCCCGAAGAATCTCTTGATGAATATAAAGAGCCAGAAAAAATCCTTGGAGCTTATAAGAACGCAGTACGCGACACAAAAAAAGGAAGTTTGTTTCCTTCTCGGTGGAGTGTTTAATTTGCGGTGCTAAACATTTTTAGGTGGAGGGGGAGATTTAGCCGACGGAGCCGACTTGTATGTTGGTAAAATACGCCGGAGAGGAGCCGTGACCCGTGTGTATGGTTTGCAAAGGGTCTGCTTTGCCGCAGTTGCCCGCGGCCCCCAGCCAAAAACTTTTTTGGTCGCATACGGCACTGCAATTGCGCCAAAAGTTTAGGTTGTCTCCGTAATACTTTGCGTTTTTGCGCAGTTCCCATTTTCCATTTGCCTTTTCCCACGCAATTTCGCACCCAAAACTAAAGTGCCGGCGCACGTCGTCTATGCTCCAGCTTTTGTTGGCGCCAAACATGAGGGTGCCATTCGGCACCCTCTCTTTGAGTTCGTCAAAATCGGTTTCGCCGGGTTCCAGGATAATATTTACCATGCGTATGACGGGCCAGCTGCCGTATCCGTCGGCCCGCAGGGCGCCGTTGGGTTGCGTAAAATACGTTTTGCCAATAATCTTGTTTAGCTGGGGTACGGTTTCCCGGGAAGTAAGCAAGCCTTTCCAAACGCCTTTTTGTACCAACGGCACGCTGCCAGCCGGCGTTCCTTCGTCGTCCACCGCGTACGTGGCTACGCCGTGTTGGCGCACGCTGTCCGCGGTAAGGTTTATGTTGTCTGAACCAAAGCGAAATTCACCAATACGTCCCAACAGCGGCGTTAAAAAACTTCCACCCGACAATGTCCATTCGGTTCCCAGCACGCGGTCTGCTTCAAAGCCGTGTGTGGTTTCATGTATGTGCAAATTAAGCATTGCGGGCAATAAAATTATTCCCCTGTTTTCCGAGGGCGCGCGGGGAGCCGCCAGCAATTCTTCCGCTTCTTTTGCTATTGCGGCGGCGTTATGCACTAAGTCAAGATTATGGATTATTTCGTATCCTCCCTGCATGGTAAATGAAGGGTGCGAGTCGGGGTACGAGCGCTGCTGCACGTCGCCCCCTTGTGTATTTGCGGCGTGGACCTGTATGCCGGCGCCCGAGCGTATAATGGTTTGGTCTGCCAGCACGCCGTCTGAAGAAGCAAACAATTTTCTGGTTTGCACCAAACGCATTTGGGCAATGCGCCAAAACGCCTTGTTCGAGGTTTGCCGCATAGCTTCGTTTACGGAAGCCAGTAGCATAAGTTTTTGGTCCAAAGAAATCGCAAAAGGGTCTTGTTCTGTTTTTGTTTTGTACACAATTACTTTACCCCCTGTCCCCCCTGTCCACCCCTGGGGTGGACAGGGGGCAAGAACCACTTTTTGCTTCTGCAGTTTCGCGTTTTGTTTTGCCGAATGTACGGCACGGCGCACAACTTCTTCTATTTTGTCTTTTTGCACAATCGGTGTAGCAAAAAACCCCCAGCTTCCTTGTGCCAGTACCCGAACGCCAAATCCGGCTGACTGCGTTGAATTGAGGGCCGTAATAGCTCCGTTTTCTACTTTTATGTCTTCGGATTTTTCTTGGGGGCACAACCTGCAATCCGCGTATTCCGCTCCCTGCTTTTTTGCCTGCCACAAAACTTCCTCTAAAAATTCTCGATATTCTTCCATTGTTCTTTAGTATGCCAGCTTTTCTTTATTCGGGCAAATCAGAAACCAAATGAAAGTGCAGGTATTGCACGGTTTGGAATTTGGGGCCGTTTATGATTACTTTGTAGGCAGTAAGGTTTTGCTCGGTAATAATCTGGTTTAGAACGGCGTAGGCGTCAACCAAAGAATCCGCGTCTTCTGGCGAAATGTCGCCCACGGTTTTAATGTCTTTTTTGGGAACAATAACGTAGTGAATGTCGGCCTGCGGAACCGGGTGTTTCATGGCAACGGTTTTGTCGGTTTCTTTTATAACTTGCGGAATTAAACCGGGGAATTTTTGCACGCCAACAGAGCCCAAAAGCCCCAGCAGCTGCTCTGCAGAAAAGCAGTTTTCGGCGCAGTCGGGAGCTTGCAAAAACGCCCGCGGCTGGGTGTCCGCAAACAGATAAGCTCCAAGCGCTATTCCTCCTAATATTCCCGCAACGGCCCCGATAAAAACTCGCTTCATAAAACCAGCATAGCATTTTTTTGGGGATTGACAATAAGGATGAAATCTGCCATCATTGGGGAAAATGGCAAGGAAATCCCTTCCTAAAAAGAACATTATTCTGCTGGTTGGCGTGCCAAACGACCCCGCCATTGCCAAGCGCTTTGTGGAATTTGGCAAGCACCGCAAGAATAAATACCGCTACGCCTTACTGGTTTTTGCAAACAGAACTCCTTTGGAATCCGAGAAGGATGTTTTTGGTTTGTTTGATATTATTCTAACCTGCAACTTTGACTCGGCAGAGTCCATAATCCAATGCTTGCAGCCATACGAGCAGGAGTTTTTGGCGGTAACCGCCAGAGGCGAGCAAAATATCCCGAATTTTACCAAACTTATCCCTTACCTTCCATATTTGCGCACGCCCACCCAGGATTCTTTGGCGTGGGCTACCAGCAAGTTTGAAATGCGAAAGCGCTTCGCGGCTTACGACAAAAAAATTTCCCCGGCCTTTATGCTTGTGTCTGACGCGAACAAAAAAACCATAAAAGCCATTTTGGAAAAAATTGGCACGCCCTTGGTTATAAAACCATCCGGACTGGCCGCGAGTTTACTGGTTACCATTGCGTTCCACGAAGAAGAGCTGGAAAAGTCTTTGCGCCGCACGTTCCGGCAAATTCGCTCGCAATACAAAAAATGGGAAGGCCGCGGCGAACCCCAGGTACTGGTGGAGCAGTTTATGGAGGGTGAAATGTACTCTGTTGACATATACGTAAACTCTCGGGGAAAAATGTATTTTTGCCCTTTGGTACACATTAAAACCGGCCGCAGTATTGGGTTTGACGACTTTTTCGGCTACCAGCAAATGACCCCGACCGGCTTATCTGCAGAAAGCGTTGCGGAAGCCCAGGAAATAAGCAAAAAAGCAATTCGAGCCCTGGGTTTGCGCAGCACCACAGTACATATTGAGCTCATGAAAACCGAAAAGGGCTGGAAAGTTATTGAGCTGGGGCCGCGCGTAGGCGGGTTTCGCGATATTTTATACGAATTGTCGTACGGCATAAAGCACACCGACAACGATATTGCCGTGCGCATTCCAGAACGCCCCAAACTTCCCAGAAAACTAAAAGGATACGCCGCCGCTTTTAAAATTTTCGCCCGGCAGGAAGGAATTATTACCAATTTGCTGGGAGTAAAAAAAGTACAAGAGTTGGGTTCGTTTTATTCTATGGATGCCAATAAAAAAATCGGCGACCGGGCGGTGTTCGCCAAAAACGGGGGCAAAAGCATTTTTAATATCTTTTTATTCAACAAAGACCGTTCAGAGTTGCTGGCCGATATTCGCCGCATGGAACAGATGCTTAAAATAGAAACCGAGCCCCGGGCGCAGAAAAAGGGAAAGCCCTAGTGTTGTTTTTTGCCAAAAGGGGTAAGTTTGGATCCTACCACTACCGCGGCGGCCGCGATAAGGATGTTTTTAATAATATACTGGCCTTCCAGCGTAGGCGCCAAAAAGCTTTGCCATGTAATATGCGGCAGCAAAAACAAAGGGAGGACAATCATTACCAGGTGAAAGGCAATAAGCAAAATGGCTACGCGTTCCAGTTTTGGTACAAGAAACAAAATACCAATGACCATTTCAAACAGGGCGAATGCCATATAAAACACGGGAAAGGCAATAAACCCTTCCAGTGTTTTTTGGAACAATGTTTCGACCAACGGCCCGGCCGGGCTTACGCCAAGCAGTTTTAACAAGCCAAACCAAAAGTATATAACAAAAATTGCGAATTTTGCCAACGGCACTTCCAGCCAACGGAGTTCGTGTACTACGTACGTGTCAAACGATTTGATTATGTGTTTCATTTTTACATGTATAGTAGCACAAACGGAAAAGCGGAGCCAATGCGCGGCTCCGCTTTTATGGGATATTTTGTAATACCTCCTTATGAAACAAAACTTCGTAATTTTTTGTAAGCGTCACTGCTTGGATTTTGAAGTTTTAGCAGAGCTTTTGCTTCGATTTGGCGGATACGCTCACGCGTTACCCCGAATTCCTGGCCTACCTCTTCCAATGTCCGACCTCTGCCGTCTATGAAACCAAAACGAAGCTGTAATACACGAGCTTGGCGGTCGGAAAGGGTATGCAGCGCTTCTTCCACCTGTTCTTTCAGAAGCTGATATATGGCAGTATCCTCCGGAGATTGGGCGTTGCGATCTTCAAGGAAGTCTCCAAGTGTAGTTTCCTCGTCGTCACCTATTTGCATATCTAGAGACGCGGGTTCTTGGGATATTTTGAAGATCTCCTTGACTTTCTCGACCGATATTTCCATTGCTTTGCCGACTTCTCCTGGAGTAGGTTCTCTGCCGTATTCCTGCAGGAGCCTCCGGTGCTGTCGCATAATCTTGTTTATAGTCTCTACCATATGTACGGGAATGCGGATGGTGCGCGCCTGGTCGGCAATGGCGCGGGTTATGCCCTGGCGGATCCACCAAGTGGCGTATGTGCTAAACTTAAAGCCCTTGCGGTAGTCGAACCTCTCTACCGCGCGTATAAGGCCAATGTTGCCTTCCTGGATTAGATCCAGCAAGACCATACCCCGGCCCGTATACTTTTTGGCCACGCTTACCACCAGCCGCAGATTCGCGCATGTCAAATGTTCTTTTGCGCGCTCCGCTTCTGTTCGTATCCGGTTAAACCATTCTTCAAGCTCGCCTGCTTCTTCGGGAAGCAGCAAGGTATCGAGAGAAAAACGCACGATACGCTCGTACGCCGCGTCTTCCTCGATATTAAGCGCTTCAGCAACGCTGGCTACCATTTCTTTACTAAGCATGCCATCGATCGCTTCACGATCGCATAGTGTTAGGTTGTTGGGTAGTCCCAAGTACCTTGCCAGCGCGGCAATAAGTTCTTGCGTTTCTTCGGCTTGCAAGCGCTCCAACAGCACCGCGGTTATTTCCCATGCCTGACCAGGGCGGTCGTGGTGCTCCAAAAAGGCGTCTTCCAGCGAATGCAGATGTTTGCCAACTTCCATTTTGCGACCAAGAACCGGTTCCTCTTGTACTTGCAATAGAGCATGCCGGCCGATTTCGTGCAGATACATACGCACTGGATCATCTAGCGGAAGATAGTTCTCCCAATCTTCTTCTGTATCCAGATCCAGGTTAATATCTTCTTCGGCTTCTAGCTGGTTTAGGCCTGGCTCGTCCGCGGGAATATCTTCTTCCCCGACAATGCCAGTTCCCAGGTTTTCTTCATCTTCCGCTGTTGGGATTTGTTCGACGACCTCCTCGTCTTCAGTTTCGGATTCGGCAAGTGTTCCGGGTTTAATGGCATCGTACGGAGAATCCTGCATGCGTAGCCTCCAAATTGTAAAGTGCGGACTCTATTCTGCCTGTACCTTACAACACTTTTTCTATGTTGTCCATACCAAAAACCCGATCCAAAAGGATCGGGAACTCCGTCTATTTGAAACTGCTACTCAAACAGGTCTATTAAGTATTCGTCAATTTCGCGCTGGTCCAAATCGTAAAAATTTTTGTTGAAGTCGTGCAAGTACGTGGCAAGTTTTACGCCCACGTACCTCCAATGCCACGGTTCAAAAATGTAAAACGCGTTGTTTTCTGGGTATGATAACGTAAATCCGTATTTATGCGCGTTGTTTCGCATCCACCGGTAAGCGTTTGTTTTTTCAAACCCGTCCAGCTGCCCGTTTTGCCCAGTTGAAATAAAATCCACGGTAGTGCCCAGCTGATGTTCAGAATACCCCTGGTCGGCGGAAAACTGGTTTGCCCCGGTGCCGTAGGTTACCCGAAACGAGGCTTTCAGGAATTCTTGTTCGTCGAACGAGCGGTAGGCCGATCGCACGAACAGCTCAATGCCGTTTGATTTTACCGCGTTCAGCAAGTTTTGCAAATACGGCCAGACGGCGGCATGAATTTGCTCTGGCTCCTGTTCGATATACACATATTGGCTTTCAATTTGCGCGAGGCGTATGGGCGTGTAGTGTTCATTTAAGAAATATATTTTCGAGTATTTTTGCAGCAATTCAGGGTCGGTTTTGCTTAGTTTGTCCAATACTTCCACAGTGTTTGAGGTTTCGCCAAGCGCGAATTGCAGCGCTTGTACTGTTTGGTTGGAATTGGAGAGCGCGCGAGCGATTTCCGTGGTAAACTCGTCCGTTTTGGCAATATCGCCCGCAAGCTCGTTTGTTTTTTTGGAAAGTTGAGTATGTGTGGAGTTTAGTTGCGCGGTAAGCTCTTGTATTTGATCGGTAAGCTGGTTTATGCGGATAAACCCGTATCCAAAAAGTCCCGCGACAACAAGAACGCCTAAAATGGCCAGTATGGTGGCAGAGGGAAATTTTTTTCTGGGCGGCGCGGAATTGTTTGGGTTTTGCATGTTACGTATTATACCACAGTATTATATAATAGAGTTCATGGAATCGCAAATCCAGTTAGTAGAACATCTTATTCGGGTTGGCGCGCTGCGCACGCCGCATATTGTCGCGGCGTTCCGCGCCATAGACCGCAACGATTTTGTGCCGCCAGAATGGCAAAGCGCCGCATACGAAGACTATCCCCTGTCTATTGGCCATGGACAAACTATCTCACAACCTTATACCGTAGCTTTTATGCTTGAGTTACTGCAGCCTCAAGTGGGAGAGAAAATTCTCGACGTGGGCTCTGGTTCCGCATGGACAACCGCGCTTTTGGCGCATATTGCCGGGCGTCAAGGAGAAGTTTTTGGCACAGAAATAATCCCCGAGCTTACTGAATTCGGAAAACGAAATGTCGCAAAATATCATTTTGATCACGCGCAAATTCTGCAGGCAGGCCCGCCTGCCGGCGAGGCAGGCAAAAAACTCGGCTTGCCCAAAGAGGCGCCGTTCGATAAAATTTTAGCTTCCGCCGCGGCAAACATGCTTCCCAAAGAATTTATACAGCAATTACAAATTGGCGGCACGCTGGTAATTCCCGTGCGCAACGACGTTCTCCGGGTACAAAAAATTTCAGCAAAAGAAACCGCCGTGGAAACGTTTCCCGGTTTTGCCTTTGTCCCGCTTATGCAATAATATTACGCGAAAAACAAACTCAAAAATCCCCCGCCCCGCCAAACATTCCATACATTTCCTACTTTTCCCTCGTCATTCTATTTTCTGATCGTTTCCGTCACGTTTTTCAATTTGTTGTTTCTTTTCCTCCGGCAGGTTATCATATATAGCTTCTACCTCGTTTGGCTCGGTAATCATTTTTTCAGCAATTAGATTTACAAGCTTAAAAAGCGCCTTGGCAGTTTCTATATCATCACGCAAATCTATTTGACCAGGGTGTACCGAATCGTTCCCAATTACCCTTACCACATCAAGCGATTTCTGAACGCCCGAAGGAAGTCCCTTTGCCACAAGGTTTTTTATATCGGTATTTATGTCTTTTCCATTTTCCCCTAGTTCTTTACACAACTTTTGAATGGCCAAACGCAGAAGGGCGGCAGCGCCACGGGGTGATTTTTGTAAAATAGAAGCCGCTTCCTGATAGTCGGTTTGGATATCCTCGCTTAAATCTTGATTTGGCGGTTGCACACCTTCAAAATCAGGATAAACCATTGCCCCATTAACCCAAACTGAATACCTTTTACAATGAGCACAGGTGCAAGCATCGGCTCCGTCAAAATGCCATGCATTACGGGTGACCTTTCTTAAGTCATCCCAAAGTTGATTTGCATATACATTACAGAATGGGCAATGGAAGGCACTTTGTTGATATGTCGGAGGAATATATTCTTGTTGCATATTCAAAGATTGGGCTTTTAGTTTTCCACACCCTTTTATATTGACGCACCCGCTTGGTGCGATACAATAATAGTATACCGAACATTTACCGAACTCGTCAACTCCTCTTTCCACATGCTTACAAAACGTCAAAAACAAATCTTTGAATATATCCAGGGCTACATACAAAAGCATGACTATGCTCCTTCTTTAGACGAGATCAAAAAGCATTTCCGCCTTTCCTCCAAGGCTACGGTTCATCAACACCTCCAGGCTTTAGAACAAAAAGGATACATACAAAAGGATAAAAGATATGCGCGTTCTATACAACTAAGTGAAAAAAATGACGATAGAGTTATCTCGATTCTACTTGCTGGTACAATAGCAGCCGGAGAACCCATTGAGGCGATCGAAGATGTAGAAACCATCGAAGTACCCAAAGCCCTTATGCCAAATTCAAAAGAAAAGTACTTTGCGCTTAAAGTTAAGGGCGACAGCATGATTACTGATGGTATTTTTGATGGTGATACAGTAATAATCAGAAAACAAAATACTGCCCAAGACGGAGATACTGTTGTTGCATTATTAAATGAAAACGAAGTAACACTCAAAAAAATATATAGATTAGCCAATGGTTTTAGACTGCAACCCGCAAACCCAACAATGCCTGCATTTGTAGTAAAAGAATTGATTGTACAGGGTAAGGTCGTTTCTGTGATGAGAAGTTATGATAAAAGAAAATCCTTAGATCAAATATCTAATTTAACTACTTTTAGTGATGAATTGAAACATTTTATTGTAAAAATTCAAGAGGAGGTAAAAAGTAAATTTCATGAAAACAAAGAATTTGATATATGGAAAAAAACAGAGGAAAAACCGGATGAGAATAAGTTTTTTCTAGAAACCAGTTACACATTTCTGAACGAGATTCTTTTACTTTGGGTTTGTAAAGATAAAAAATTGCTGAATTTTGAGATTATAAAAGATAATAAGCAGTTATCGTTATTAAAGAGTGATGCACAAAAAATCTATTCACACATTTTCTCAAAAAATATTTTTGATTGGTATATTCCCGGAAACTTTTTACTACAAGAAGTAACTAATTTGTTTAACAAATATGACTTTACTTTGGTTGATAGAGATATATTAGGAAAATTATATGAACAATTTATAACTAGAGAAGAAAGAAAAAAACTGGGACAATTCTATACACCCGAGTCTGTTATTGACTACATCCTAGATCAGATTGAATATACAAAGAATATAGATGATAAAAAAATCATTGATATATCTTGCGGGTCTGGTGGTTTTACCACACGAGCAACCAACAGGCTGATAAATAAACTAAAAAATAACCCTGATAAAAAAGAGGTTATTGAAAAAGTAATTAGCAGTGTTTATGGTATGGATATTAACCCTTTTGCTTGCTATCTAGCGGAGACAAATATGCTTATCCAATTACTAGATCTAATAATTGAAGTCAAAAAAGAAAACCCAAAATATATAGTGCCGAAGATTAAAATATTCCAAACAAATAGCATGGAAACACCATCGCTATTAAACAATGAGGAACAAGAAATAAAAGATATAAAAAATAAAGCAGGACATTTCGTAGAAGGGTTTGATTTTGTTGTAGGTAACCCACCATATTTAGAAGCAAAGAAAATGGATGCGGGTACAAAAAAACTTTGTGTAGAGACTTGTCCAAATGTTGCAAATGGTGCTTTTGATTTATTTGTATGTTTTATTGACAAAGGACTGCGCTTATCAAAAACAAATGGGAAATTCGGCTATATTTTCCCCAACAAATTTCTAATCGCTAATTATGCAAAAAAAATGCGGGAAGAATTGCTTGATAAATATACAATCAAAGAAATAATTGATGTTTCAGAATGTGAAATTTTTGAAAATGTTTCTGTTTATCCAGTCATAATGATAATTCAAAATAAAAAACCTCAAGATAATTTATTAAGAACAGCTGAAAAAGTAGCTAGTGTTGAGGAATTGAATAATAAAAGTTTTAGTACTACCGAGATAAAACAAAATGTCTATCAAAGAGACGATCTGGTGTTTTTTATATTGCCGAGTGATAAAAAACAAAACGCTATACTTACGAATTTATTGAGTGATAAGTATAAAACATTAGATAACTATTTAGCAATGAAGTGGACAATCTCATTTCATGCAACAGGATTAAGAGAGAAGTTTTTATTTCCTGAAAAACCAAATTTTGTATTTGCAAAAAAGTTAATTGGTGGTAAATCTTTTGCTGGAAACGACGATATAAATAGGTATAACCTTAAGTGGGGTGGTTGGTGGATCAATTATGATGAGGAGTTAGCAAGAAAACATAAAAATCAATTACCGCCTAAAAGTTTATTTGAACAAGAAAAGTTAATTATTTGTCAAAACTCTCTAAGACTTCGTGCCACATATGACGACAAACACTATTACTGTAAAGATACTTTTTTTGTTGCAAGTCTATTAGAAGATAGAAAGAAAGATTTTGAACTAAAATTTTTTCTAGCTATTCTTAATTCAAAATTATTACATTTCTATTATGGGAATATTTACAAAGGAACACATATAGCCGGTGGATATTTACATTACCTTATTGGCTATTTGTATAGTCTGCCTGTGGCTGAACCAACAAAAAAACAACAAACTAGCATTGTTAATTTGGTTGATAAAATTTTAAAAACAAAAGAAAAGGACGAGTTTGAAAAATTAGATAATAAAATTGATGAGCTAATTTACGATTTATATGACCTTGATCAAGGGTCAATAAAGATTGTTAATGCGTTTATTTGATTTCCAAAAAAAAGTTCTCAATGTAATTTTTAAATTTTTCTAGATTTTCTCTTACTGGTTTATTTCCCTTGTCTTTTCTTTTTCCGTCTCTAATAATAAAAATCTGATCAATTTTATGCTTCAAATCAGAATTTTCTAAAAGATATGCCCAGCCATCGGTTAGCTCCAAAACTTCGGCAAAGACACAAAATTTAATATCATCGAGTAAATAAGTAGAGTTCGATATTTTGTCTTTAATAATTCGCGATTCTCCAATTAGCTCTTTCATTCTTATCATATCTATATATTCCTTACACTCGATAATCATGATTGGTTTATCACCAGCTTTTTTAAAAATTACGCAATCTCCACCTATAGTTAGTGTCTTTTTGTCGTCATTTAATGTGATAGATCTAGATAAAAGTCCGCTTGTTTGATTGGCTGTAACTTTTTTGCAATAAAATTTATTTTCAAGTTTATTCTCTTTAATAATTTGATTGATAAGTAATTCAACAAAAAACTCGTCTTTAAATCCAACAACCGAAGCAATCTGTCTTTCTCCCAATTTATGTTTTTTCGCTAAATTAGCAAAATAACTATTGTCTGTATTACAAAATATATCTATCGTTTCCTTTGAACTTTTACCTGTAAGATTTTTTGAAAACTTTTTATCAAAAATATCTTTTGCATTTATTTTTACTTTCTTTTTCATAAAATTATTTCACAAAGTACTCCAGCGGCTTTTTATAAAGTTTTGCAAACTCTTTCAATTGCAAAACATCAAATCGTCTTTGTCCCGATTCAATTTTTGAAAGATAAGACTGTGTCTTGCCAAGTTTCTTCGCAACCTCAACTTGCCCGAACCCAGACTCAAGACGCGCTTTTTTCAGACGTTCAACGATTATATTGTGGTCTTTTGTATATATTGCTCTAGGCATTACATTGTTAGTATAGTATTCCATTGCGTATTATTCCAAATTGTCATATACTAATTTAGGGAGTTCTGCCAACTTGCCCCGCGTACTGGGATGGTGGGGCAAGGGCAAGATTTCTTTATGTCGCCGCCAAAAAAAACGGCGGTTTGACGATCTGACATGTTTGAGGGATTTCAAGCAATCGAGCAAAAAAATTAACCCCTGTCCACCCCTGGGGTGGACAGGGGTACTCAAAGTAAAGGGGGCGATTTTTTGTTTGGCTGATACGCCAGATTACGCGATGGCGCTACGCCACAAAGGTAAGGGCTTTGCCTTTGTGGACGCCGCGGCCGGTGCGGCCAATGCGGTGCACGTAATCTTCATAGGTTGCGGGCAGTTCGTAGTTAATAACGTGCGTAACGCCGTCTATGTCCAGTCCGCGGGCGGCAATGTCGGTGGCTACAAGCGCCTGGAGTCGATTTTCCTTAAAATTGCGCAACGCGTACTGCCGCTGGCCGTGCGATTTGTTGCTGTGAATCGAGTCCACTTTAATGCCTCGTTTGGCAAGGTCGCGGCACAAGCGTTCCACGCCATGCTTTGTCCTTCCAAACACCAGGACTTTTTTAAATTCGTTGTCTGCCAAAAAGTTGCATAGCACGTCAATTTTGTTTAGGTTTTTGCAGCTTACCACATCTTGGTGGATGTTGTTTGGGGTTTCGTGCGTTTTTACCGAAACCGTAACGGGGTCGCGCAAAAAGTCGCTAATTAAGCCTTTAATGCGGGTTGACATGGTGGCCGAAAACAGCATGGTATGCCGGTCTTTCGGGGTGCCGGCTAAAATAAACCGGATATCGGCAATAAATCCCATGTCCAACATGCGGTCTGCTTCGTCGAGTACTACGGTATGCGTCGCGTGCAACGAAATGACATTGCGTTTCAAAAGGTCAATTACGCGTCCGGGCGTGCCGATAATAAAATGGTTGCGGCGGCGCAATTGGCGTATTTGCATGCCAATGCTTTCTCCTCCCACGCAAACCGTGGAATACAAAGAAAGCTGACGAGAAAACAAACGGAATTCCTGGTCTATTTGCAGGGCTAATTCGCGCGTGGGAGCTAACACAAGCACCTGTTGGGTACCATTCTCTATGGCTTTGTGAATAAGTGGAATTAAGAATGCCGCTGTTTTTCCCGTGCCCGTGTTTGCCAAACCAACCACATCTGTTTTGCGCATAATATGCGGAATAATCTGGTCTTGAATAGCCGTTGGCTGTGTGTACCCGCGCTTGGCAATAATGTTGCAAAGG
>DASWIZ010000008.1:0-14662 GCA_036397395.1 Minisyncoccota bacterium | reverse complement strand
ATAAAAAAGCCCGTTTAAAAATATTTTTGCTTTTGCCTTGCCCGCTTTTTCCGGATTCTGCAGGTCTGCTACTGAAGCCCCGCTAATAAAACTCAAATATCCGGGCACCAACGGCAAGGTGCAAGGCGCCAAAAACGTAACCACGCCCGCAACAAAGGCAGAAATAATAAAAGTCAAACTCAAAGGTTCCATAATTTACAAAATTTGCTGGAGGCGCTGGCGAATTTCCGCTTCGTCCATGGGCCCGCGTTTATGAAATTGAATATTCCCTTCCCGGTCGATAAAAAGAGTCTCTGGCATAGAAAATCCTTGCAGTTTCTCTCGATAAAAAGAATCGGAGGGATCGAGCAAAAATACCAAGCCTTCTGCTACTCCGAGTTCACCTAGAAATTCTTGTATTGCGGAAGGCGACTCTGCGCGATTAATCGCTAGGATCACAACCTCGTCGCCGAATTCTTTTTGCACGGCGGCAAAATCCGCCAATTCCTTTATGCAAAACGGGCACCAAATCGCCCACGAATTGGCGATTACTGGCTTGCCTCTATACTCTTGGAGCGTTTGGGGTGTATACTCCTCAAACGATGCTGCCTCATCGCTGTCGGCCGGCGGTGTATCTTGCCCCTTCTGCAGGGCAAGATACACTCCGCCGCCCACCACACCTACAGCAAGAATTCCTATGAAAACAACCTTCAAAGACATACATTATCCGCACCCACACTCGCATTTACCGTCTTCACCTTTGTGTTCATGCCCGCACATCGAGCATGTCATGGGAGCATTTTCTTCGTGCATCTTCATAATAATTGCTGAAGTAAATTTTTTACCGACCTTGATTATTTATATAATTCAGTTTCAGGGTAAGCCGCGGCCCAGGAAAACCAGAATCCGGAAATGGGGTTTATGCGCTCTTCGGTTCCGTTGTCTAGTTTCTCATACATACGCACTACATCAAATTCTTGGTCATGGCGCAACAGAATGGTTTTTCCTTGAAAAGAATCTTCCACTACGCCTTCCCGTTTAACCGCATCCACACTATAGGCTTTTGCCTTATCGTTTATCACGATACCGAATACCAACGCATCGTTCTCAAGCCGCGTATCGGTAGGATTCGCCAGCGAAAGCGCAAGGTTGGTCGCAGAGAAATAGTCGCCATAAGGATTACTGCCATAGCTGCGAAACGATCCGGTGTCTTTCGAAAGAACTTGGCCCTGGGGATATTTCTTTCTCCAGTCGCCAAACCGCACCTGGTCAGAAGGAAGAATGGCAAGTTTTGTCCCGGTCATTTCCCCAACAATAGCTTCTCCCAGCACCTGCGACCACAAGCTGTCGGTTTTTCTATCATACATTACCAAATTCGATTTCCATAATTTCCCCGAGGTCCCAAACTCCACCCGCTCCCCCTGTACCATAGGGTCCAGCACATACCCCGTAAGGCACAAGGGGCAGTATGTTACCAAAACGCGCTGGCCTTCAACGGTATCATTCACGATTTCGTGCCACACCATAATTTGATACGGGTAAAACCGGTGCGTATTCCCCATAGAAAAGGCAATTCCCGGCTCTTCGTCCGCAAGCCAATCATTTGCCTCCTGCACCGAAAGAAACTTCGGATTATCAATTGAGGGTATGCCGTCTTTCGGGGGCCCTCCGCTTCGTAGTTCCTCCAAAGGAACGCTGTGCCTCGCCCCGTCGGTCACGAAAATCTCTTTTTCTTCGGCTGTTTGGCCACTCGGCTGCTGCACCATAATAGTTTCTGTTACGGACTCTCCCCTAGGCAAATCAAAAGCATCCCGACGCTGCCAAAACAAAAATACAACCCCCAAAACTCCTACGCCCAGAAAAATGCCAAGGAAGATGTTCCGTTTCATAAGCCTATTTTATCCCCAAAAGCTCTGAAAGCCGCTTCTTATCAAATCCAATTACGATACTTCCGTCTACATCAATTACCGGCACGCCCATTTGGCTGGATTTTTGCATCATGTCCTCCCTTGCCTCTTCGTCGCGAGACACGTCCCTTTCCTGATACTGAACGTTATTCTCCTGAAAAAACTCTTTTGCGGCCTTGCAGTACACGCAGGTGGGAGTAGTGTAGATAGTTACGTTTGGCATATTACGTAATTATGTTTATTATGCTTTTTATTAAGGGATCGTCCTTTTTTAATTCGTAGCAAATCATTTTGCCCATGCGCTCTTTACGCACCAGCCCGACCATTTCAAAGGTCTTGAGCTGATAGGATACGGCGGGAACCGAAATCTGCAGTACGTTTGCAATGTCGGTTACGCAAAGATCTTTGTGGCTGGCCAGCAGCCGGAAAATCTTTAACCGGGTCGGGTCGCCCAGCGCTTCAAACACAAACGCCATGCGATCTTCATCATTATCCGCTAAATTTTTTTGTACTTGTTTTATCTCTTTTGTGAGCAACATATATTTATCCTTGTTCCAAGGCGTGTGTAATAATGTCTAGGTTGCAGCTTTTGTGTTCTGCGCACCACGCCTGGCACTTTTCTGCCCATTCTCTTTCGGCGTATGTAAATCCGCACTCTTCGCACACATACAATTCGCTGCCATCCTTTTTTATTGTTTCCACCATAATAGTTAAATAGTTATAAAACTATTTAAATAGTATCACGGGGCAAGTAAGCTTGTCAAGGGAATTAGTCCTTCCTGGGCAAAATCAGGGCGGCAGTTGAGCGCGATTTTGTCGTATAAAAAGCCTGGAATACCGATGTCTGCCACAAATGCCTGTCCGCTTTTCGCTCTTCCTTGTTCTGTTGCGAAAAGTTTTTTGGGCATAGCCAACGATAAGGTTGCAAAAGCCTGCACGCATGGTTTAAGACATGCGCCCGTATCTGGATCGACGCCGGAAGGCAAATCATAGGCGATAACTTTTTTACCAGAACTACTCATGGCCTCAACAGCTTCTCGAAACACCCCCCGAGGCGCGCCCTCCAAGTGATAGCCGATAAGCGCGTCGATAATCACATCATTTTCTCGCAGAATATCTTTGTGTTCAGCGAACATAACCACTGGCACATTCATTTTCTCCAGTAGCTCGAGATAATGCTGGGCGTCAGGGCTTATTGCTTTGTCGAGCAGGAGTACCTCCACGTTCCACCCGTAGTTTACGAGATGGTGCGCAGCCGAGAGTCCGTCGCCTCCCTTATTTCCTTTTCCTACCACTACTGCAATTTTTGCGCTTTTCTCAATCGCAAGCTCCCGAAAAACAGACAGCATATGCCACCCTGCCAGCTCCATCATCTGGCGAATCTCCAGGCCGTTTTCCACGGCCAGTGCGTCCAGCCGCTCCATTTCTTTCACCGTCGCGTAATACATATTACGTATGCTGAATGCTTTGGATTAATTCTAAAAGCTGGGGGTGGATAACGCTGTTGGAGGCGATGAAATAGTTTTTGCTCAAGTCCCACGGATTGCCCTGAAAATCGGTGATTTTGCCGCCTGCCTCTAACACGAGTAATGTTCCGGCCGCGTAGTCCCATTTTTTGGTGCCCAGGTTTATAAATCCTTCTGTCCCACCTCGGGCAAGGTAGGATAATTCCAAAACCGCGGATCCTAGATACCGCACCGCGCCGACATACTGGAGCGCGTGCGAAAAAACTTTTGCCGCCATTTCTTTGCTTTCTTTCGCCGAGCTTGTGCCAATCGTAATCATGGCAGACCTGGCATCGTGCTCTGAAACATGGAATTGATGGCCGTTGCAAAAACTCCCCCTTCCCTTTTCCGCGGAAAATAACTCTTCTGTGAGAGGATTGTACACCACCGAGGCTACGTGCTCTTCCCCTTTGAGCAATGCAATAGAAATAGCGAAAATGGGAATGCCGTTTACGAAATTTCTTGTGCCATCGAGTGGATCAATCACCCAGCTATATTCAGATCCCGCCTCCAGCTCCCCTCCTTCCTCGCCCAAAAAATTATGCTCCGGGTATTTGGCCTGAATCACCTCGAGAATTTTCTTTTCCGCTTCTTCGTCCGCTTCGGTAACAATGCTTGCGTCTTCTTTCAGGCGCTGCTGCAGCGCGGTCTGAAAATGCGCCTTGAGCACTTCCCCACCCTCTTTTGCCGCTTGAATTGCCGTGTCTAACATATGTTTTAGTATACCAAATAGTATATCGACTCCCAAATGTTTTCTGTGACGCGCGTCACTGATACAAATATACACCCATGATAAAAATACACCATAGAAGAAAAGTCGAACGCATAAAAACATACTATTTCTATTCATAAAACTATGGCACACGGAAAACACTGCCACTGCATGATGTGCTCGGCCGGCAAGAAAATGGGGATGATTGGGCACGAAGACGAACATGGGCATGACCACGATAAAGAGGAAGGCGAGCACAAAGAAGCGTGCCCTCACTGCGGCGACACCTCGGGAAAGTGCAACTGCGGGTAGTCTTTCAGGGTGATTGAAATCACTGCAACAAAAGAAACGCTGCGATACCATAAAGACAGAAATTCAAAGGTCGGCGGATTTCTCAATAATACATTACTAAACACACGAAAGAAAACAATGGAAAAATACTTTACCATTACCAGAGACGCACTGAAAAAGAAAATCGACGAAGGTTCTGACTTTGTGCTCGTTGACGTGCTCGGGCAAGGCTCGTACGAACAACGGCACCTTCCCGGCGCAATCAGCATAGACGCCCACGCGTCAAACTTTGTGAAGCAGGTAGAAAAGCGAATACCCGATAAAAACGAAGAAGTCGTGGTGTACTGCGCGAGCTTTACCTGTCCTTTGTCCCCAAAGGCGGCGAGCGACCTTACAGACGCTGGGTATAAAAATGTCGTTGATTTTGAAGGCGGTCTGGCAGACTGGCAAGACGCCGGATATTCTTTTGAAGCCGGCAAAGAAAGAGAATTGGCGCAATCGAGCGCCTAAAGGTTGAACCCGCGGCTTTGCCGCGGGTTTTCACTAATAAATAAGTTGCGCACATCGCAAAAAATATGAAACAAATGATGCCCATACTCCTGGTGGTTATGATCGTCACGATTGCGGGAATCGTGTACTTGTTCCAGGGAGTAAGTATGCAGCAACAAGTAGCAGTGGAAGAACCAAAATTCCACGCGCTCCAACAAGAGTACTTTATCATCAACAAAGCGGAGCGCGAGGCTGCTCCGACGGGATCGGAACTTAACCAAAAACTGGTAGATATTCAAAACTACCCGTCTGAACTGCTCCGATTGAAACTTGTTGGCATTGGCAAGATATTAACCGGAATTTTCGCGCTGCTGTTCGTCATCGGCATATTCCTGTTTATGATGCCTGTTCGATTAGCCCAGATGATGAAACGACAATAGCCTATGCTTGGAGCAATCGTGTACAAAATCGGAGAAATGGTGCGCGTGGCCGGGCTATACGTATGTGTCCCCTGCGGATACAGGAAACGCCTAAACGCCGGGGACACATTCCCCTCTTGCTTAAACTGCATGCGAAAACAGCAGGAGCTAGACGAGTTCGACCCAGACGCTTTTGCCGAAAACCTCGAAACCTGGGAGCTCTTGGAACAAGCCGAAAAATAAGATATGCTGGGAATATATGGCAGACACCGATAAAAAACTGTGGTACCTTTCGCAGATTAATTTGTTCAGGGACCTTCCCGAGGAAACCATAAAGAACATCGCCGCAACCTCGCAGATGCGGAGTTTTGAAAAGGGTTTCTATATTTCCACTCCTCACGACGACACAGAGGAACGTTTGTATTTTTTGAAAGAAGGAGAGGTGGAGATTTATGAATCTGACCAAAGAGGCAGAAAAATGATTGTTGATGTCTTAAAACCCGGGGATATTTTTGGCTACGCCAATATGGGGTCCGCGGACCTGCCCAGACACTTCATAAGAGCAACCAAAAATGCCGTCGTGTGCGTTATGCCAAAACAGGATTTTCTGGCGCTGCTCGAGAAAAAACCGGAGATCGCCCTCCGCGTAATCAAAGAGCTCTCTCTTCAACTTTCCGCCACGGAAAGCCGGCTGCGCGACACGGCTCTGTCTGATATGGAAACACGGGTATTGGGAGAACTCAAACGGCTTGAAGACGCCGGAAAACTCGCCAGAAAATTCACCCACGAACAACTTGCCCAGCTCGTGGGCACCACGCGGGAAACTATTACTCGAACGCTCGCCCGCCTGACGGCAAAGAACAAGATCTCTCTCGACAAAGAAGGCCATGTCACGCTTCGTGATCCGGATCACTGAAAAATTTGTGCCCTCCTGATAGAATAGCGACAGATCATAAAACAAGGAGGCGACACAATGGTTGTTCAGTGGGCGTTACTGATAGGATTGACGGCAGGAGCTTCTCTCGCAACAGTGGTACTTACCGCTGTTTTTGTATGCTGGAGACAAACCAAGGCCAACAAAAAGCCCGGCAAGAGCATGGTGGCATGCCAATGCAACTTGCGACTTGGAGAACTTGAGCCCTGGATAGCTGGAGCGGATTCAATTGTCTTTACCGACGTTGATGAAACCCAGCGCTGGGGCAAAGACGACATTTCATCGGCAAACGCAGAAGCAATCAAGAACTTCCGGGAACATGGGTTACTGATACCGATTACCGGGGCTCCTCTCTGGCATATTCCACCGGAGCTCCAGGGAGGTATTATGTATGGCGAGTCTGGCGGCGTGTTGCAGCTGCCAAACAAACAAATCGTGGAGCTTGTTCCTGAAGAAGGAACAGAGGCCATCCGGAAATTGCGATCCCTGCTTGGGATTTGCGCAATGGAAGGATTGGACTTTATTGATGGCGACTCGGTGCTTCTCGAAGGGCCACGATACGTAAGTTTGACTCTCGTGTCGGGGCGCCACCCGCACTACCCGGGAAAAGTAGGGACCATTTCCATTGAAAAACTCGAGGAACGAATCGGCAGGCTTATTGAAGACCACCGGCTTCCGCTGGTGATCAGAAAGGGCGTTGCCGACACGTATTCCTGGCTCGATATTACGGTGTTGTTCGAAAAGCACAACGCAGTCGCGTGTTTCCTCGAGCGTACTGGCCTTTGCGGGGTGTACTATCTCGGAGACGGAGCGAATGATGTAGAATCAATAAAGCATCCTTGCGTTGTCCCTGTGGGCTTTAAGAACAGTATCCCTGAAATACAGACGACTTGCAAAGATCATGGAATCCTGATTCGCGATAAAGACGGCCCCGACGGCGGAGCGGCCGAGGCGCTCTCGGCCATTATGGCCGCCCTTTAGCACTATGGGTAACTCTTATGAGTTACCCATCTTTTTTTTGGAAAACCGCGGTCGCTGCCCCGAGAAGCGATATGTCTTCGCCAAGCTTCGTAATCTGGATTTTTGGCGCTTTCAAATAGTGGTCCACGTATTTTTTAATCCCTTGCAAGATAATGCTTTGATTGTTGAGCGCGACAGAGCCGCCAATGGTAATAAGCTCCGGGTCATACGCCACGATAATATCTGATATCGCCTTCGCGTTTATCCGGGCGAGGTCGTCAAGAAACTGGCGCACAGTTGAGTTTCTTTTCGCTTCCTCAAAGATTTCTTTCGCGGTTTGAAGACGCGGCATCTTTTTCTTTTTTTGCCGCGCCCAAGCTCGAAAAAATTGGGGGATATTGCGGCCAGAGGCTAAACTCTCCCAGTGACCACTATTGTTGCCGCATGTAGGGCAAGAGATTGCGTATGTTGTATCAACAATCAGATGGCCGATTTCTGCCGCGTTTCTGCTTTTGCCGTATAAAAGCTTGCCGTCTGTGATTGCGCCCCCGCCGATTCCCGTGGAGATTGTGATATACACAAGATTCGCAACGTTTTTTCCGGCTCCAAAGCGCTTTTCTGCCAACACCGCAGCATGCGTATCTTTAAAAAGCAGTACCGGCATAGCAAAAGCTTTTTGCAAGGGCTTTACCAGCGGGATAAACCGGAACGGAACATTCGGCGAGTCTTGCGAACCGCCTTTTTGATGATCAAGAGGCCCCATCGAAGAAATTCCAATACCTGCTATTTGTTTTCCGTTTCGTTCTTCAAAGACTCTTGGAATGAGTCTTTCGATCTGCGTGGTTACAACATTTCCGTTTGCGCCGGTTTTTATGGTTTCTTCTTTCAGTTTGTGGAGAATTTCTCCGTTCGGAGAAACAAGCGCGACCCTTACGTTTGTTGCCCCAAGATCAACCGCGACAGCGAGCTTTTGTTTCATATCTGTATTATATCATTTCTGCATTATGTTGTTGTGATCTCTGTCACTGAAAATATAAGGAAGCCTGCCATACTGCATGATATGAAAAACATACAAATCTACACATCCCCCACATGCCACTATTGCCGCGCGGCAAAAGAGTATTTTGCCGAAAAAGGCGTTGCATACCAGGAGTATGACGTTTTTGCAGATGGCGCGGCAAGAGAAGAAATGATGCAAAAATCAGGACAGCTGGGAGTACCGGTTATTAGCATAGACGACAAAATCGTGATAGGATTCGACCGCCAGAGAATCGATCAACTCCTGGGCCTTGCATGAGAAAAAACAACGCCATACGCATTACGATTTATCGCTTCTCGGGCCAACAGGGCTTGTTTACCATTCCAAAAAAATGATGCGAAGAATGCGACCTTCTTGCTGCGCTCGTACAGGACACCGTCAAAGAAATGAACCTGGGCGACAAGGTGAGCGTAAAAATACGCCCATGGTTTCCTTGGGCATGGCTCCCGCTTTTGCGCCATGGCGCATGGCATGCGCCCATACTCATCATAAACGGCGAACTCGTCAGCCAGGGCATCGTCCCGAAAAAAAGTCAGATTATTGACTCTCTATCGAATGGGCGATGACGAATAACCGATGTCCACTTCGTAGGTGGACACAGGGTATCCAAAAAAATCAAATTACCGGCTCCCAAGACAGGAGCTAATGTCGTAAGCAATTTTTTAAGCCACATTTTCATACAATTTTCGTTTAGCACGAAATACAAATTTTGTTTATCTTTCGTGCCGATAAATATATGGCAATGAGCATAAGTAGCGTTATGACGGCGACAAAATAGTAACGATACTCAAGTACAAAAATTACGCCCCCGAATCCTATACCGAAAAAGGCAAACAAGGGCGCCAGGCACGAGGCGCAAAAGGCGGTGCCCGCAATGCCGGCAAACAAGGCGCTTGCTCCCCCGCCCGCGCTCGTGGCCACCCCGGGAACAACAGCCCGGGTCATTCGCATGGCATATATTTGCATAGTGACAAATAAACTATTCAGAAGAGAAAGAAAGGCAAGAACGATAAAGTCTTGGAATGTAAACAAAGACAGCTGAAAAGCAAAGCTATTCCCCGGCACAACCCACACGGGAATCGCCACAAAGAGCACAAACATGCCGGCCGCACTCGCCCCAAAGAGCACTCTATACTTCCACGTCGCCAAAACGACTCCCGCGGCCTGTATGATTGTTTTTCCGAAATTCAACATTCGCATATTCCTTGTTTCGCTAAAAGAACCCGTTTTGCTTCGTTGCGATTTGATTAGGCGCTTTCACCTTTGGCAACCATTGGAAGCGCAGTAGGTTATGATTTCAGCGTCTTTGGAGGCTCCTGCCTCTTTCTCAAACTCCTCCATAAAGTCGGTTCCGTAGGGAACGCTTTTGGCTCCCGGAATGTGGCGCATCTCATAGCTGTTTTCCATGAGCGTGTCCACGAGCGCAAAATCTTCTTTATTGTCTATCTTCTGTTTGAGTTCTTCTGTGGTAATTGTTTTTGCCATAGTTTCGTTGGTTACATATTATGATTATTTCTTTATCGACTTTTTTCTATGCTTTTTTAAACCCGTTCATTCGATACATTAAAAAGGTTATAAGCGCTATAGATAAAATCAGGAACACCCAGCTAATTCTCGATAAATACACACTGACTCCGAGAGGCAGGAAAACGGCCAAAACCGGAATGCACGCGGGACACGCGCCCAAGAGAACACCGCCCAAAAGGCCAGCTGTTCCGGTTTTCTCCGTGCCAACGCGACATGTTGTGCAGACCGTTTTGTTGTAAACGTAAATGCCGACATACAACCCCGCAAGAAGAGTGAGCAGCGCGTAGAGAAAGTTTTGGGGGGTGTAATAATAGAAAAATTGAAGCCAGTTTCCCACTCCTTTGAGCGGAATTGACGGCCAGAAAAATACAACAAGCATCGTTCCCAGCGCCGAAAGCGCGGGCCACCTGTGTTTCCATAATTCTATAATGAGTATTGATCCCATATTACTGCGTAGTGACGCCGCGAATTACATCGAGATAATTTTTATCGGCTATCTGAAAATCAATGTTTTGAATAACCCCGTCTCTATCCAAAAGATACTTTGAATCAAGAAATTTCAGGCCGACTTTTGGAGAAAGGGCATTTTGCTCGTCGGCAAAATTATCAAACGCGACCATCCAGTCGTCTCTCGCGAACCTCTCACGCCAGCTTCTTAAGTCCTCCTCGGTCTCCCGCGGGTCAACAAATATAACCAGCACATCAAACGCGTCTCCGCCAAGCTCATCATCCAGCTTAGACACCTCACGCGCCCCAATTTGGCAAGGCACGCAAAATTCCGTGGTGAACCACACGATTGCCGGCTTGTCTCTAAGGGTTTCGTTTGTAATGGTGCGTCCATCTACTTCGGTAACGCTAAAACTGGGAAAAGGATTGCCGACCGCAACTGACAGCTGTTCCAAACTCGCTAATGGCTCCGGCGACCGATTCACATTCGACCGGATAAAATCTTCTATAAGCTGCTCGTTGTACGCCTCGAACTTGAGAGCCCTTCCCCAGGAGGCAGCGACAATGGCGCTGTCGTTCTCTGCTCTGGGCGTTACAATAACCGCTTGAGGATATGTTGCGGCAAACGCATTGAGTTTCTCTTTTGTCGCGTCGCCCACTTCCTTGTAGCTTATCCAGATGCCGCCGTGCTCAAGATTATGAACAAGCTGCTCGTCGGGAAGCGGCGACGAATAAGCGCCCCATTCTGCAGGAGAGGGCCAGTGCTTGCCTGAAGTCGGAGGGTTTGAGTTATAATCAGTCACTTTTGTTCCTTCCGGCACATGTTCTCTTCCGAGAACAGGAATTTCTTGGCCGATAGGCGTTCCCTGCTCTGAAACGGAGTCTGGATTATCGTTGCTCAATACCCAAAAGATTGCCGCAATAACAATGAGCGGCAGGACACAGCAAATTCCGGCAATAGTGAGGAATTTTTTCATATACAACAAGATTTATTAAAGTTTTTTGAAAACTCAACCAATGATTCTTTTTGGATTTGCTCAAGATGTATGGTTGGGCGTTTGTTCTTAATGAAATCAATCGCCTCATCAACGCTTTTCCCGTTTTTGATAAGGTACGCGGCTACCACTGTCGGAGCTCGGCCGTGGCCGTTTTGACAGTGGATGTATATTTTCCTTTCCATTGCCACAAGCTTTTCTAATACCGATACGCCAAATTCAAGCTGTTCTTGGGTGGGAGCGGTATGATTTTTTATGGGAATCCAAACGTAAAAATCAACACCAAAGGGCGTATCAACTCGTTCTTCCTCCAAAGAAACATCGACAGTAATGCCCTCTTTCTTGAGTTTCTCGTCAAAATGGGTTTGGCAGCACTGATTTGTGCCGATGTAAATGCCGTCGGTGATGTAGTTGTACTCCAATGTTTGGATTTGTGGATGTTCTGGGTTCATATACAACAACTTAATTTACTAATGTCTTTGGTATACGACAATGCAACGATCTTTATGGCTTCTGAAAGCGTGGGGAACATGGGCAGGGAATTAACCACATCATCGATGGTGTTTTTGTTTTTCACCAGCATCATGGCTTCGGCAATAAGCTCTCCCGCGTTCGGAGCTAGTATATGCACTCCGAGAATTTGTTTCGTTTCCGGATGAATAGACATTTTTATAAACCCTTCGGTGCGGCGCATAATCATGGCTTTTGGCACGTCGGCAAACGAAACTGTGCGGCAGGCACAAACACCAATCTGTTTCATCTGCTCGTCCTCGGTGAAACCCACGCCGGCAAGCTGAGGGTCGGTAAAAATGGTATAAGGCACCGTATTGTAATTAATGGAAAGCGTCGCGCCCTTGAGGGCGTTTTCCGCGGCAAGTGTTCCTTCTCGTCCGGCTGTCGGTTCAAGCCGCAACGGCCCATTGGTAACATCGCCAACTGCAAAGATATGCTTAGCTGAAGTTTGGAAGAATTGATTGACCACGACTGCCTTTCTCTTATCAACATCAACGCCGACTTTCTCAAGGCCGAGTCCTTCGGTGTTTGCCGTCTTGCCCGCGGCCAGCAGAATCTCGTCCGCCACCACCTCCTTCGTTTGCCCGTCCGTCTCAAACGTTAAAGTCTTCCTCCCTTGCTCCACACGAACCTTTGTCACTTTTGCGTTTGTGTAAATAATAATCCCCTCTGACGCAAGAATCTCCGCAAGTTTATTTACCAGCTCCGGCTCGCCCGGGCCGAAAATGCTCGGCCCGTACTCGAGAATCGTGACTTTCGTGCCAAAGCGCGCATACATTTGCGCGAATTCAAGCCCCGTGGGCCCGGCCCCAACGACGATAAGTTCTTTTGGCTGCTTTTCCAAGCGCAACGCCTCGATATGCGTAAGATAGCCGACATCACGTATACCCTCGATCGGCGGCACATTGGCGGTAGAGCCAGCCGCGACGATAAATTTGTCTGCTTGTAGCTTTTCTCCATTTATTTCAACTTCGGTGGGGGAGACAAACTTAGCTTTTCCCTCAATAACAGTTACGTTTTCGAGATACTTTAATACTTTTTCGTATTTTTCTTGGCGCAGTTTTTCCACAAGCGCCAGCTCATCTTGCACCACTTTTTGAAAGTCGAAGCTCTTCACTTCAAGCTCGACGCCCGGAATGCCGTGGTGTTTTGCATGGTGAAGAGTTTCGCCCGCCCACAGCAGCGCCTTTGAGGGCACGCATCCAACATTTACGCACGTGCCGCCAAGCGGAAGCCCTATGTTCACCATTGCAGTTTTGGCTTGTAGCTCGTTGGCGCGTATCGCTGCCGCAAACGCTCCCGCTCCCCCGCCGATAATGATAAGATCAAATGTTTTCATGATGTTTATGTGATAGCTTTTTCGAAAACTGGCGCTTATTGAGGATAACCGCGGCAAGAATCAAAACAGCTCCGGGACCCCAAATCTGCCAGCCACCAAACCCTTCTCCGCCAAAAGGCCCGTACCTGCCGTAGAAAAGCAGCGCCCCGCCAACAAGAAGCAAAAGAAGCGGATACAGTTTTCCGTGTGAGCGAAAATCAAGAATAAATCCGGCAAAGGCGAACCCTAAGAAAACTGCCACAACCCACTGCCAAATCGGTACAAGCGCGCCAAGCCCGAGGTACGTAAGAAGGGACGCTGAACCAATCCAGCACAGGGGACATGCCCCTACCGCTCCTGCGCCCAAAACCGGCGCCAATTGCGTAAGTAATTTCTTGGAAAGAATGGTCATAGCTTTGCGGCGCAGTATACACAAAAAGTATTAATATGTTTATCCACCAGGTTAAGCAGCGGAATTATAAGTTTGTTTAGTTGATATACCCGCTCCTTGCCGTTCTGTTCCACCTTCACGAATCCACAGATTTCCAGGCGTTTTAAGTGATGGGAAACCAGGCTTTGCTCGTAGCCCAAATCTTTTGCGATGCCGGTGACATTGCGCTCGCCTTTTTGGAGAAGATGGATAATCTCCCATCGCGCCTTGTTACTTAATGTCTCAAAGAAAATCTTGTACGGCTCATGTTTGTGCTTTTGCCTTGCCTCCATATATGAACTTTACTTCATACGACAAACCCCTGTCAACCCCCTTTGCATATTTTTGCGAATGGGAGAAAATAATAGTATATGCAAACATTAGTCTTTGTGTACAACGCCGACGCCTCTCCTTTTGCGTTACTAAGCGATACGTTTAAGCGAATTGTTGTGCCAAAAACCTATCCGTGCAATCTGTGCATGGTAACGTACGGACCGCTCGGCATGCGCAAAACTTGGAAAGCGTTTCTCGATTCTCTCCCTTATGAGAAAGAGTTTTTGCATCGGGACGAGTTCCGCAAGCAGTACCCGAATATGGCCGACGTGCAGTTGCCGGCAATTTTTACAAAACAAAACAGCGGACTCCATCTTCTGGTGTCCGCCCAGGAAATTAACCAACAAAAAAACATTCCTGGTCTCATCGCACTTCTCAAACACAAACTGAAAGAGGATTAAAACTTTGCCGGCAGCTGAAGCAAGAACCCAGCAATAATAAATACAATTCCCCAAATTCCGACCAAACGCTCGCGGCGCATTGTTTGGAACACTTTCTCATCTACTTTATGTTCTTTCCAAAACCGTTGGTGTACCATAATCGCGGTAAAGGCAATCATAATTTTCCCCGCTACATCAAGGGTAAAGCCAACAAGTTCTAACACATGGGTAATATCCATACGTTTACACCCGTACTCCAAGCAACTCCACAAGTTTTTTCTTATTGTATCCAATAATAATTTCCCCGTTTACGTCGATTACGGGCACGCCCATTTGGCCGGATTTTTGGATCATATCGTTTCTGGCCTGTTCATCCTGCACCACGTCCTTTTCTTCGTATTCCACGTTATGCTCCTTAAAAAACTCTTTTGCCTCGCGGCAATACACGCACGTGGGCGTTGTGTAGATAGTTACGTTTGCCATA
>DASWIZ010000007.1:0-50702 GCA_036397395.1 Minisyncoccota bacterium | reverse complement strand
CAGGGATATGCGGCTTTGGCTGAAAAACTGGGCATGCAAGACGGCCAGTGGAACGTATGCGCCAATAAATTGTTTTATATTGCCGCTTCCCCTCAGTTTTACGAAACCATTTTCCGAAAATTAGCAACTTCAAAACTTACGGAACCCTGCAGCCCCCAAGAAGGGTGGACCAGGGTTATTGTGGAAAAACCGTTTGGCAAAGACCTGAAAGGCGCCCAGGAATTAGACCGGCTTTTGGGAAAACTGTTTAAAGAAGAGCAAATTTACCGCATAGACCATTATTTGGGCAAGGAAACCGTGCAAAACATTTTGGCGTTCCGCTTTTCCAATTCATTTTTGCAGGATTCCTGGGGAAACAAGGCCATAGAACGCATTTCCATTGCGCTATTGGAGAAAGAAGGGGTTGGGGAACGGGGGGCGTTTTACGACGGCATTGGGGCGTTACGCGATGTAGGACAAAACCACGTGCTGCAGCTGTTAGCTTTGTTCTGTATGGAAAATCCGGGAAACTTTGAAGCGGATTTGGTTCGGAAAAACAGAGCTGCCATTTTGCGCTCACTGAATATTTTAAAATCCAATAGAGATATTGCAGCAAAAACAAAACGCGGCCAATATAAAGGATATACGCAAGAAAGGGGCGTAGATGCACATTCGCAAACAGAAACCTATTTTAGAATTGAAACGTATTTGGACACAAAGAATTGGAAAGAAGTTCCCATTGTGTTGGAAAGCGGAAAAGCTATGCTGCAAGATAGGGTGGAGGTTACGGTTACATTCCGCCACCAAACACCCTGTCTGTGTCCCGAAGGCGTACACTACCAAAATGAGCTTCATTACCAGATCCAGCCCAAAGAAGGTATTCGCATTTCTTTTTGGGTAAAAAAGCCGGGCGCCGAAATGGTGCTGGAGAAAAAAGATTTTACGTTTGATTATAAACAGGCTTTTGGAGAAACAGAAATAGCCGACGCCTATGTGCGGCTTTTGTACAGTGTTATCCGGGGGGACCAGACGCTGTTTGTGAGCACCGAGGAAATTATGGCGGAATGGGAGTTTGTCGACCCCATTGTGCGTTCGTGGCAGAACAACGCAACGCCGCTTGAGATTTACGAAAAAAATACCACACCATGGGAAAACACATAGGTTACATAGGTTTAGGCAAAATGGGGAGCGCCATGGTTGCCAGGCTGAAGGAAAAAAACTGGCGGGTGGAAACATTTGATATTTCGGGTAAAGGCACGGCAAAAAGCATAGAAGAATTGGTGGGGTATCTGGGAAAACCCCGCATTGTGTGGATTATGGTTCCCGCCGGCAAGCCGGTAGATGAGGTGGTTTCGCAACTGGCAAAACTTTTGTATAAGGGAGACGTTGTTATAGACGGGGGAAACACATTTTACGAAGACTCGGTGCGCCGGGCAATGAAACTGGCGGCAAAAGGAATTCACTTTATGGATGTTGGGGTTTCGGGCGGCCCGGTCACCGTGCGGCAGGGCAAGCCGGCGATTATGGCGGGAGGCGATAAAAAAGTGTTTCAAAAACTCAAACCCCTGTTTGGCGACCTTACGGCCAAAGAAAGTTTTGGCTACATGGGAAAATCGGGCGCCGGGCACTTTGTAAAAATGGTGCACAACGGCATCGAGTATGGAATGATGCAGTCTTTGGCCGAAGGGTTTACGCTTATGAAAAAGTCGCCGTTTGAACTCGATTTGAAAGAAGTAGCAAGAGTGTATAATAACGGCAGCGTCGTAGAATCGCGCTTGACCGGCTGGATGGAAAGGGGCTTTCAAAAATACGGCGAAGAGTTGCGGGAAGCGTCGGGGTCGGTGCAGCACACAGGAGAAGGCGAATGGACCGTAAAAACCGCCAAAAAGTTTGGGGTGCCTGTTCCCGTAATACAAGCATCGTTTCATTTTCGCGTGGAATCGGCAAAAAAACCCAGCTACACGGGCAAAATATTAATGATGCTCCGTCACATGTTCGGTGGCCATTCCATGAAATGACATACGTATATTACATATATACTGCACTTAGTAGTTAGTTACACGAATAGAGCGGCCGCTCTAAATATGTTATAGTAGGCGTAGGTATGAAACTTCCGATTACCGACAAGTTTTTGTGGGATTTGTATAATGCCATTGAGGGATTTGAGAAAGCCTACGATACGGTTTCTCCGCCGCGCAGCGTGAGCCAATACCTTTATCGAGATGTAATTCAGTTGCGAAAAGAGTACAAACGCCGGAAAGCAAGAAGGTCGTTTAGCCAGTTTATTTCTTATCTTCAAATGCAAGGATATATTAAGGTCAAATCGCTCGAAGGGGTAAAGGGGTTTATGCTTACCCCGAAAGGTACAGAGAAAGCTCTCCAGGTAAAGCGGAAGCTGAAAGAAAGGAAGAAGCGCAAAGACGGCAAGTGGATAATGATTATTTTTGATATTCCCGAGGAAAGGCGAAAAGCAAGGGATTTTTTACGGGACGCATTAATAGATTTGGGTTATCAACAGGTCCAGAAAAGCGTATGGGTATGTCCCTACGATGTGTATGACGAAACAGAGGAAGCGATACGGGAGTATCAGATTATTCCGTATGTCAGATTGTTCCTCATCGAAGAAATCTCATAGGTATTACACAATTAATACGATCGTACTAATCGCGTAACAAGCGATAATAAACTTAAAATATCTACTCTATGATAAAAGAATTTCAAGGGGAGATAAAAATGTTTGTGGTGCTGGCGGGTGTTGCCGCGATTGTCCTTGTGGTTGCCGTGGTTTTCCTTTTGCGCGGAACAGCGCCGGCTCCGGCTGAACAGCCCGTTGCCGAAGAAACAGAGCACGCTGTTCCGCCGCCAGCGCCAGCCCCGCCGTCGCAAGTCGAGGTTATAGATACAAGCGATTGGCAAACCTACCGCAACGACGAGTTTGGGTTTGAGATGAGGTATCCATCGGATTGGTTTAATGCCACAGATGAAGGATACGCAGGACGATATGCGTTTTCCAATAAAGCTTCGGGGTTTAATGGAAAAGATGTCGAGAACGTTGAGTTACGAATAGATAGTCCCCCCGGCGGCGAACAGTTGTTTAGTGCATTGCAGGGGATAAAGGTGGGCGACCAGCTCATTCTACCGCTCAACCAACCCACTATTTATCGGATTATTTATACTAAAATCCAAGATTTTACAGTTGGAGGATATCCTGCTGTTCGATACAAGGTTAAGGCTCAACATCAGTATCAAGATAAATATATTCAAGAACCTGATTTCGGCCCAGTTACGGGCGATTTCGTACTAATAAATAGAGACGGTTATTCTACCCAGTTTGTCTTCAATGGTGGTTCGCAAGAAGCAGTAAACAGATATCAATATACTTTTGACCAAATCCTCTCCACGTTTCGGTTTTGGGAACCACAAATTGATACCTCCAATTGGCAAACGTATCGTTCTGAAATGTATGGCTTTGAGTACAAACATCCTCTCGATTGGACATTTGGAGGCTCTCCTTCAGCGGTGACTGGCGGTAAAGGTTTTTATCGCCTTCAAATAAATTGGTTTGATTCAAACGAGAGAGACCTAAGTTTTTGTGAGGATTATCTGACGAGTATTCGTCCCATCGCTTTAAACGAAACGTCACGATGCGAACGACTTACCGTAGACGGTATGTCTGGCGTGATTGATTGGGACGTAACAGGTGCTTGGGTTGAAGCGTTATTTGACGATGGTTCGAGTAGTTTAAGTGTCAGAATCGGTGATTCTGCAATGCTGGGTGGTTATTATGATCCATATAACCAAGCATTGTTCAAGACTTTTCTTTCCACGCTTCGGTTTTTTGAATCACAAGAAGCCACTATTTTGGCAAGTTGCAGAAGTGGGAGACCCACCATTACTTCAATTTCACCAGATTCTGGTCCAATAGGCACAGAAGTTGAAATCAGGGGATGCAATTTTGTAGGATTTGAGGGGGATCTGAACGCATGGATTGAAAACGGCCAAGGCGTAAGCGGCATTCTTTACGGAAAAGAAGGATCAACTTATAAGTTTATCAAAGTTATCTTGGGGTCTCCTCTTTGCCAGAGTGATAATTCGTATAGCGGACTTCCTTGCAAGGAGTGGCTTACGCTTACTTCAGGAGCGTACAAAATCTATGTGGCGGCGTGGCAAAAAACAAGCATCGGAGTTAATTTTACGATAACTCAATGAAGGGTATAACACGATTAGTACGATCGTACTAATTATGTAATATACTTAATTCTTTTGTAAACTTTTTAGGTTCATAACTTTCTACGTGTTTAGTATGGCACAGGATGTAAAAAAACTTGAGGAATTGGCGAAGTTGATGCGGTATTATATTTTGGTGATGACGACGGAAGCTGGTTCGGGGCATCCTACTTCGTCGCTGTCGGCGGTAGAGCTGATGTGCGCGCTTATGTTCGGCGGCGTGTTTCGCGCGAATATTGAAGATCCTGAACACCCCAACAACGACCGCCTCATTTTCTCCAAAGGCCACGCTTCGCCCCTGTTTTACGCGCTATACGCGGCCGCGGGCGCCATAGACGAGGATGAGTTGCGGACCTACCGGAAATTCCAGAGCCGTTTGGAAGGGCATCCAACCATGGCGTTTCCTTATACGGAAGCTGGCACCGGCTCTTTGGGTCAGGGGCTTTCGATTGGAGTGGGAATGGCCCTGAATGCAAAGTACGTGGATAAACTTCCTTATAGAACGTATGTGCTGCTGGGCGACAGCGAAATGGCAGAAGGCTCTCAATGGGAAGCCATGCAGCTGGCTGCCCATTACAAGCTCGACAATCTTCTGGGCATTCTCGACGTAAACCGTTTGGGCCAGCGCGGAGAAACTATGTACGGCCATAAGGCGCAAGAATACGAAAAGCGCATTGCGGCGTTTGGCTGGCACACGATTCTTGTCGACGGCCATAATGTTGAGGAGGTTCTGGATGCCTATACAGGGGCAACGAGAGGGGGAGAGAGGCCTACCATGGTTATTGCAAAGACGTTCAAGGGCAAGGGAGTTTCGTTTCTGGAAGACCAAGGCGGCTGGCACGGAAAAGCCCTGAACAGAGAAGAATATGAAAAAGCGCTCGCAGAACTTGGCCAAGTGGATCGGTTTGCGCGCGGGCAAGTCGCCAAGCCCGAAGACCATTATCCCCATATAGCGGAAGCAAGGCCTGCGGACGCGCTTGTCTATTCGGCAAAGCCTTTGGCAACGCGCAAAGCGTACGGAAACGCGATTACGCGGCTATTCCCGGAATTTCCGAACATGGTAGTGCTCGACGCGGAAGTAAGCAATTCCACATTTGCGGAAACTTTCAAGGCAAAGTATCCCGAGCGGTTTTTTGAAATGTACATTGCTGAGCAAAACATGGTGGGAGCCGCTATCGGTCTGTCGCGCCGCGGGAAAATTCCGTTTGTTTCCACGTTCGCGGCGTTTTTCACGAGAGCGGCCGACCAAATTCGCATGTCCCAGTACGCCGATGCGAACATCAAGTTCGTAGGTTCGCACGCGGGAGTTTCTATCGGCGAAGACGGAGCCTCGCAAATGGGCTTGGAGGATATCGCGCTTTTTCGAACTCTTCACGATAGCCTGGTTTTGTACCCGGCAGACGAAGTTGCGACAGAGCGGCTTGTAGAAGAAGCGGTGCGCCATGAAGGAAATGTCTATATCCGTACCACAAGACAGGACACCCCTATTTTGTATGATGTCGCAGAGCGTTTTCCCATAGGCGGAAGCAAAACGCTGAAAGCGAGCGGGAACGATGCAGTAACGCTTGTAGCCGCCGGCATTACGCTCCATGAAGCGCTTGGGGCGTACGCAGATTTGCAGAAAGAAGGGATTGCGGTTCGCGTGATTGATCTCTATTCGGTAAAACCGCTCGACCAGCGCACGCTCGAGAAAGCGGCGAGGGAAACAGAAGCAATCTTTGTGGTGGAAGACCACTACCCGGAAGGGGGAATGGGAGAAGCCGTGGCCGTCGCGCTTTCCGGCTTTGGCACGCCGGTGCGTGTTCTCGCAGTCAGAAAAACGCCCAAATCCGGAACATCCGAAGAACTGCTCGATTACGAAGAAATTTCCAAAGACGCCATCATGAAAAAAATAAAAGAAGCTTTGCGGTAGTTGCATGAAAATTTCCAGGAGTAAGACGAGGGAGACGGCAATGAGAAAGGCAATAGACAGGCTGAACGAATGTTTGCGCCAAGCGCGCAGAAAGCCAGTACTGTTTATGCTATCCGGGGGTTCCGCTTTAGAATTGCTGGCGGGCGTGGAAATGAAGTACGTTGGGAAAAGAACGACCATTGCGGCGCTGGACGAACGGTTTTCGCGCGATCCCGCGGTAAACAATTTTTCGCAGGTAGCGGAAACCGATTTTTACAAAAAAGCGGAACGCAAAGGCATAGATTACATAGATACCAGAATACACCGAAAAATAAGCCTGTATGGGTTGGCCCAAAAGTTAGAGCGCGGATTAAGGCGCTGGAAAAAGAAATATCCGAAGGGCAAGATTATTATTACCCAGGGCATCGGAGAAGACGGCCACACGGCCGGCATTATGCCGTACGCAGAAAACCCGAAAAAGTTTACCCAGTTTTTCGAAAAAGACAGCAGGTGGGTGGTGGGGTATAACGCCACCAAAGAAAAAAGCGAGTACCCCAAGCGCATTACCGTTACCCTTCCTTTTTTGCGAAATCAGGTGGATTGCGCGGTGGTGTACGCAACCGGTTCCAATAAACGCCGCGCCCTGCGCAGCCTGCTGGCAAAGAGGGGCGACCTTGCCAAAACCCCGGCCCGGGTTATCCACCAAATGAAAAACGTCGCCGTGTTTACCGACATTACGTAGTAAGGCTTAGCCTTACTATACACCAAGGAGATGAGAAAGGTTCAATTCGCCCCTAATTACATCTACCACGTCTATAACCGAGGCGTTGAAAAACGAGACATTTTTCTTGGCGATGCGGACCGGTGGCGATTTCTTCAGGCTTTACTTTTGTTTAACAGAGAAAAGAGTCCGTTTAACCTTCTTTGGAAGTTGGAGCATGAACACCGCGGGAAAATGAACTTTAGAATCCTTAAAGAGTTTTTAGAGAAAAATAGTAAAGAAGAAACTTCTCTTGTGCGCATTATGGCAGATTGTTTGATGCCGAACCATTATCATCTTATTCTTGAAGAGCTCGTAGAAGGCGGCATTACAAAGTTTATGCACAAGCTTGGTACGGGCTTTACGATGTACTTTAATAAAAAGTACGAACGAGTAGGCAGCTTGTTTCAAGGCCCGTTCAAGGTAGTGCAGGTAGATACAGATGAATACCTGCAAAATCTTCTTGTTTATGTTAATGTGATAAATCCAGCAGAATTTATCGAACCAAATTTAAAAGAGGAAGGCGTGAAGAATATACAAGGTATAATGCAATTTGCAGAAGCATATCCGTGGGGCACCCAACAAGAGTACTTAGGAATAAGAGAATCACCCATTATCGATAAGGGTGTCGCGCATAGTCTTTTTCCGAACCGGGCAAAATACGAAGAATTTGTCGAGAATTCTTTACGAACCCGAAAAATAAACACCATTGAGCATTTAATGCTTGAGTAAGCTATAGTAAGGCTAAGCCTTACTACCTTACTACGAATAATATGCGAATTTTACGGTTTTTGTGGAAGTATAAAATAGGGGCGACCATCGGACTGCTCTATTCTGGCTCTATATTGTTTATTTATGCTTACCTAAGAGATATATGTGATATTTTTCAGGTAGGAATTTGCACTGAAGGCTGGGGATGGACGTTTGCCCTGCTTGGCATACCAGTATACTTTCCGTTGATAATAGTATCTGGTGTTTTACCGTTTCTTCCTTGGTTCCTTCTCTTAACACTGACATTGTTATCTTTTGTTGTTTTCGGTGCGATTTTAGAATTTCTCTTTCGAAAATTTTTTCGTCGCAAGAAAGTAACAGCATAAAGTCGTATAAGGCTTAGCCTTAGTATAAATATATGAGGCCGAAGAATTTGAAAACGAAAATATTTTTGGACAGCGGGGATCCCGACGAGACAAAAAAGGCAATTAAATTGCTCGGGTTTTTGGACGGGCAGACGACGAATCCGTCGCTCATTTCGAAAAATCCGGAGACTGCGCGGAAAAAGTTCACGAAAGAGGAGCTCCTCGGATTTTATAAAGAAGTGGTGCAGGAAGTTTCGGGGTTGATACCCGAAGGTTCTGTGTCGATTGAGGTATACGCAGACAAAAACACAAGCGCCGAAGAAATGCTCAAGCAGGGAAAGAGAATGTTTTCCTGGATTTCGAACCCCTCGACTTCGCTCGGGGCAGGCGCGCACATTAAATACCCCACCACTGTAACAGGGCTGGAGGCGGCGCGTTTAAGTATTGCAGAGGGCATGCGGGTAAACATGACCCTGGTGTTTTTCCAGCAGCAGGCCGCGGCCGTGTACGCGGCCACCCGCGGGGCAAAAAAGGGAGATGCGTTTCTTTCGCCGTTTATCGGCCGTTTGGACGACCGCGGAGAAAACGGCATGCAGCTTATAAAGAATATTATACAAATGTACAAGCAGGGTGACGGGCATGTGGAAGTGCTTGTAGCCTCCGTGCGAAGTCTTGATCATCTTCTCGCGGCCATTCAGCTTGGTTCTGATATCGTAACTGCTCCATGGAAAGTTCTCAAAGAATGGGGAGAGGGCGGCCTTGGCCTGCCGGCAGGTGATTTTCAATACAAACCAGAAGGCCTGCGTGAAATTCCGTACAAAGAAATAAGCCTGGAGCAAGATTGGCGGGCGTTTGACATTTCCCATGATTTGACGGATAAAGGGGTAGATACATTCGCGGAAGATTGGAATAGTTTATTGAAATAATGCCAAAGTATAAACCTATTCAAGATTACGCCATTATAGGAAACCGCAGGTCCGCAGCTTTAGTGGCAAAAGACGGGACAATCGACTGGGCGCCAGCGCCCTTTTTGGATTCCCCGTCTGTTTTTGCCGCAATTTTAGACTATACAAAAGGAGGTTTTTGGGCTGTGCAGCCCACCGAAGAATTTACTTCTGAACAGGAATATATGCCGGAAACAAACATTCTTGTTACGCGTTTTACCACCAAACAAGGCGTACTTGAGCTGGCAGACTGTTTGCCCATACGGAACCACTTTGGAAACGGAAATGGGTCGCTCGGGTCTTTTCACATTGAAAATGGAATAAAACAGCCTCCTTCAGAAGAGGAGGAAGTTTTGGAGATTCAACGCAGAATAACCTGTATAAAAGGGAAATGCCGCGTAAAAGTATTTTTTCAGCCTCGGTTTAACTATGCAAAGGGAAAAACAACACTTTCTGTGGTGCCCGGCGGGGTGGCCGCGGAAAACGGCAATAAAAAGGGAATTCTTGTTTCAAAAGCAAACTATACCATTGAAAAAGTAGATGCGCACATTGAAGAGCAAGACAGGGCCGTGGCTTATTTGGACATGAAAGAAGGCGAAAAACACTATCTTACGTTTCTGTATAACACCACGGAAGTTCCGGACAAAACAGATGCTTATTACGAACACGACATACAGGAAACCAAGCAGTTTTGGCAAGAGTGGGTGCACCGGTGCGACTTGGAAACGTGCTTAATTGAGTATCCTTACCACGAGGCGGTAATGCGCTCTTCTTTGGTTTTGAAAATTTTATTTTTGGAGCCGCCGGGCTCCATAGCCGCTGCCGCCACCACTTCTTTGCCGGAAGAAATCGGAAGCGGCAGAAACTGGGATTATCGGTTTTCCTGGATTCGAGATTCCGCCTTTACCCTGCAGGCTTTGTTTTGGTTAGGGTATATAAAAGAAGCAGATGAATATGTACGGTGGTTAATTCATGAATGCGGCAGCGTGGAAGACGGCCCGGAAACATTACAGATTATGTACGGCCTGCGCGGACAAAAAAACCTTGTGGAAGAAACACTGGAGCATTTAGACGGATATATGGGATCAAAACCCGTGCGTATCGGAAACGGAGCTTACATTCAGCGCCAGTGGGACATTTACGGGGGAATTTTGAATATGATGTGGCGTTTGCACCGCATGCGCAACAACTATGCGTTAAGCCCGCAGCTTTGGGTTACAATGCGGGCGCTGACAAACCATGTGGTAAACATTTGGCGGGAGCCCGATAAAGGACTATGGGAGGTGCGCGGAGGCAAACGACATTTTACGCACTCTAAACTTATGTGCTGGGTGGCGTTAGACCGCGCCTTAAAACTGGTAGAAGCCTACGGGTACGACGCGGAAACAGAGTTGTGGAAGAAAGAAAGAGACGAGATTCGCAAACAGATTATGGAACAGGGGTGGTCAGAGAAACGACAGTCATTTGTACAAAGTTTTGGGTCAGAAAGTTTTGATGCGGCAGCCCTTTTAATGCCCGTGTTTGGGTTTATCAAAGGTGATGATCCCAAAATGCTTTCGACTATCAAAGCCATTGAGAGCGAGCTTTCCCTAGCCCCGGGGCTGTACCGGAGGTACACGAATTCACCAGACGATGGGATGCCGGGGAGCGAAGGCGCTTTTTTGCTTTGTTCTTTCTGGATGGTGGATGCCCTGACGTTTGCGGGAGAGAAAGAAAAAGCGCAAGAACTTTTTGAAAAGCTTTTGAGTTACCGCAACCACCTCGGTCTGTATTCAGAAGAAATCGACCCCAAAACCAAGGAATTTCTCGGCAATTTCCCCCAGGCCTACACGCATATCGGCCTTATCAACAGCGCGTTTTATTTGTCGTTCGACCAGGAAACCTTGCAGAAGGTAATATCGTAAGATACAATAGAAGCATGCAATACGATCTAATTGTTGTGGGATCGGGGGCGGCGGGGTTGGCGGCGGCATTGTATGCTGGCAGGTATAAGTTAAAAACGCTGGTTGTAACGGGCGAGTTTGGCGGTGAAACCAGCACGGCGGGAAGCATTGAAAACTATCCTGGCGTGCAGCCTTTGGACGGTTATGAGCTAATGAAAATAATGAAAGAGCAGGTAAAGGATTCCGGCGCTGAAATGAAAGATGGAAAGGCTGTTGGGATTGAAAAAGCGGGGGAAGACTGGAAGGTTATAATGGAAGATGGTGAAGCATACGAGGCCACAGCCGTAATTTTGGCGATCGGTTCACGGAGACGACATTTGAATCTGTCCAACGAAAAAGAGCTTACCGGAAAAGGCGTGCATTATTGCTGGACATGTGATGGTCCTTTGTATGGCGGCAAAACTGTGGCCATGGTGGGCGGGGGAGATTCTTCGGTAAAAGGAGTGAATTTCCTGGCAGAATATGCAGAAAAAGTGTATCTTATAGTACGGGGAGACAAGGTGCACGCGGAACCCGTAAACGCAGAACGCATGGAAAAGCTGGGAAATAAAGTGGAAGTGTTACTAGAAACCGAGGTGAAAGAAATCGTGGGCAAGAATATGTTAGAAAAACTGGTTCTGTCTGGCGGGAAAGATCTGGTAGTAGATGGCATGTTTATTGAAATCGGATTCGATCCCGACACTACGCTTGCCAAGCAGCTGGGACTGGAGCTCGACGAGAAAAACTTTGTAAAAGTAGATAATATGATGAGTACAAACGTGCCGGGCATATTTGCGGCGGGCGATACAACCAGGCATTTTGGAGAATTTAAACAAGATATTACAGCCGCTGCTATGGGGGCGGTGGCCGCTACCGCAGTTTACGAATACATTGGGGGGTTTGCAAAATAAAACATAATAAGCTATTAATAGAGTATATGGAAAAATACAAAGATTACTTTACGCCAGCGGCAATTTTGGTGGCAGGAAGCATGATATCGCTTTCGGTGTTGGCCGCGGGAGGGATTACTCTTCCCACAGGTGGGCTTGGCGCCCAGGCTGCCGATCAAACAGGCAGCACAGATACTGCAAACGAGGGCGTTGTTAAACCAGCAGTTACCGATGAAGACTATATAAGAGGAAATGTGGATGCGCCCATTACCATAGTGGAATACTCCGATTTGGAATGCCCGTTTTGCAAAAGGTTTCACTCCACGGTACAGCAAGCCCTGGTGGAATACGGCGACCAGGTGAGGTGGACGTACAAACACTTTCCTTTAGACCAGATTCACTCCAAAGCCCGAAAAGAAGCGGAAGCCGCAGAGTGCGCCGGAGAATTAGGAGGCAACGAAAAGTTCTGGGCGTATGTGGATAAAGTGTTTGAAATCACTCCTTCAAACAACGGGCTTGACCTTGCTCTTCTGCCTCAAATCGCCAAAGAAATCGGGTTGGACCAAGCAGCTTTTGAGAGCTGTTTGAACAGCGGAAAATACGCAGAAAAAGTGGAAAGGCAGTATCAAGAAGGGCTGCGCCTTGGGGTAAACGGCACGCCAGGGAGTTTTGTGAACGGCACGCCGGTACGCGGCGCGCTTCCGTACGAAAACTTAAAAGCAATTATCGACGCAGAAATTCAGAAACTATGAAGCAAATACTTCTTTGGGGCGGGGTAGGCATTTTGGTGGCAGGCGGCCTTGTCGCCTTATTTACCTTCACGAATCCGAGCGGTGCGCCGCAAGCCGAAGAACCTACCGGCCCCGATTATTCGCAAGCAATGCCGCATGAAGGGGCCACGCACGTGGCAGAAGGAACAGAGGTGTCCTATCAATCAAACCCGCCTACTTCCGGTTCTCACTGGCCAATTCCGTTGCTCGACAGAATGTATGATACGGAAAAACCCGACGAAGCATTGGTGCACAGCTTGGAGCACGGGAGAATTTGGGTGTCGTACAAGCCGGACGTGGGCGGAGAAGTAATTGAAGCGCTCAAAGATATTTTGGGGAATCAAGCGCGGGTGATCCTCACGCCCCGCGCTGCAAACGATACGGATATTGCCTTGGCCGCGTGGACAAGGTTGGATGCGTTTGACCTTGAGCAACTTGCCTTGAGCGAAGTCGAAGGGAGGATCCTCGACTTTATCGCGAGATACCGCGACAAAGGGCCCGAGTATGTGCCCCAAATGACGGGCAAAACGTACGACTAGAGTCGTCTATGATAGATATCGTAAAAGCATCGGGTGAAACCGAGGAGTTTAGCCGTGACAAGCTCTGTCGATCCCTGCAGAGAGCAGGCGCGCCGCGCGCAGTGGTAAATAAGGTGTGCGGTTTGGTGGAGCGCGAAATTGCAAAAAACGCCACCACTGAAGAAATCGCAAAGAAAACCGCAAAGTATTTGCAGGAAGAAAGTTTGTTGTTGGCCGCCAAGTACCAGCTCAAAAAAGCTCTTATGGAGCTGGGGCCGGCCGGTTTTTACTTTGAAGAATACGTAGCCGCGGTGTTGCAAGAGTATGGGTACAAAACCACGGTAGGGAAAATAATGCGAGGGCATTGCGTTTCGCACGAGATCGACATTTTGGGAGAGAAAGAAGGCGTGCATCATATAATGGAATTAAAGTATCATAATCGCCGCGGCTTAAAAACCGACGTAAAAGTGGCAATGTATTCGTATGCCAGGTTTTTGGATATTGCCGCCGCGCACAAAAAGTTTGAGTCAAAAAAGCACAAGGCCTGGGTGGTTACGAACACGAAATTTACCACCAGCGCCATAAAATACGGCAATTGCATGGACATGGAGCTGTTAGGTTGGCATTGGCCAAAGCAGGGGAGTTTGGAGCAGCTTATCGAGCAAAAGTCGTTGTACCCCATAACCGTATTGCCTTCGGCAAACCGCCACGTCCGCGAGCAATTCGCCAGCCAGAAACTTATGTTCGTGCGCGACTTGCTCCACCACTCCGCCCAAGACCTGCAAAAAAAGTTCGCCCTAAACCCCGCCATATCCAAACGCCTTCTCGCCGAAGCCTACAGTTTGGTGTAAGAGTGTTTAAAGTGCGACGTTAAACAGCAGGTACTTGGGAACCGCGATCGCGGTTCCCAAGTACCGCAGTTACCATACTATTTCCGGGAGGCAAATTGGCTGGTCGCTTGTGAGTCCGATCGGACGTACAAGCGACACGGGGATTTTTTGGTTGCGGGGGATAAATTGTTTTGGTTGGGGAGTTGAAAGAGGTATAATATATTTTGTATGACAATATACGAAAAAGTATCAATATTTTTATTGCGGATTGGATTGGGGTGGTTAATGTTTTACGCGGGGATAACAAAAGTGTTGGACCCGAACTGGTCGGCGGCTGGGTATTTAAACAACGCAAAAACATTTCCGGAATTTTACGCGTGGCTGGCCTCGCCCTCAATTCTTCCTTTTATTAACATTGTAAACGAATGGGGGCTTACGCTTTTGGGTGTTTCGCTTTTGCTGGGAGTTTTTGTGCGCCTAAGTTCTTTGGGCGGCGCCATGTTAATGCTTTTGTATTATTTCCCGGTGGTGGAAATGAAAGCGTTTGAGTTTTTTCCACAAATTATGGTACCCTATATCGGCGAGCATGCCGTGTTGGTAGATGAGCATACAATATACGCTTTGGCTTTGCTGGCGCTCGCAGCCTTTGCGGCAGGGCGTACCTGGGGACTGGACAACATGGTTTCTAAAAACAAAGCCTGGCTCGGTTGAAAAAAGCTAGCCTTTGGGTATAATGAAAACAATGCTTGGGTTATACGGAAAACTTTCTGAAAATCTTATGCTATTTGTGCTTGTTTCGTTTATTTTTATGAGCGTTTTTGGCATGGGGATAGGAATGGAAATGGCTAATGGCGAAATGTCTTCTTGCCCGTTTATGGCGGATCAAACAACAATGTGCCAAATGAACGTTGCAGAGCATATTGCCAAATGGCAAGAAGCAGTTACCGGCATACCAATAAAACTTCTTGCATTCGCAACAACCTTGCTAGCCTTAGCATTCGTTGGGCCTATAAAGTTACGCGCACAACCCAAAGAATTGCCCGCATTCTCGGCGCGATTGCTTGCCCATTACAAAATCAACCTCGGCAAAGTTTTTGACCGTCTTCTTATTGCTTTTTCAAGCGGTATTCTCAAGCCGAAAATTTACGCGCCAGCACGCGCGGGGTTTGCTTATATCTTAAAAAACTATCATGAATACAAAATTACCAATTGTTCTTGTCGCTATCGCTACTCTTGCCGGAGGATATCTCTACCTTTCCTCTGGATCCGTGTTTGACCTCTCAAACCGTTCTTCGGACGAAAATTCATCTGCCCCTGTAAGCGAAGCTTTTGCGGCGCAGTTCGACTACTTGGCCCAAAACGGCAACTCATCGTGTTCTGGCGGGTTCAAAGATTCTATAGCCGAAATGCCAGACGACGCGCGGCTCCAGGGTTCTTGCTGCAGCCCAATGTCAATTCATCGCTATTCAGAGCAGGTTGAAGGTTTAGTGAAATTTAAATCCGTTGCCGGCCAGAACATCGAGAAAATCCCCGACGACCCCTACAATATTGAGGCGAAGCTTGCAAAAGAGTTACTATTATACTACGACATGGAGTTAACGCCGGAAGAACAGCAAGCGTACGACTACGCCATGCAAAACTCAAGCGAAAAAGGGCCTTGCTGCTGCAAGTGCTGGCGGTGGTATGTGTACGGCGGCTTAGGAAAATATCTCATTAAAAACCACGGTTTTACTGGCGAACAGCTCACCGAAGTATGGAATCTTTCCGACGGGTGCGGCGGCGACAGCGAACACCATCACTAATCTACTGATATGGTTAAAACAATTGAACAAGAACATAACGATACGATCGACTGGAGTAGTGTCTCCACCAAGCTATTTTACGGTTTGATCGGTTTAGCTTCGTCGCTGGCGTTTTTCCTTGTACTGTACCGCATACTTCTTCTTGATTCGGCAATTACCAATGTCATTACCAACACATACAGCACGCCTTTTTACTTCTGGCCGTATGTAATCTTAACGCTTGGGGCGATTGCCCTATTTGGTATAAACATTCCGCTTCTCGTGTATCGTTGGAGAAAATTTGGTTTTCCCAAACTCAAAATACAGAGCGGAACCGGGCTAGGGTCATTAGTGGGCATTGGAGCATCCGCTTGTCCTGTGTGCGGCTCAACACTTCTTTCCGCAATCGGAATCGCCGGAGGGCTTGCCGCTTTTCCGCTTGGCGGGCTTGAGCTCAAAGCGCTTTCGTTCGGGTTGCTGGCCCTGCCGATCTGGCTTACGAAAAGGGATTTAAAAAAGCTTAGGGCCGATTGCGAAAACGGCGTGTGTCCCGCGCCCAAAGACCATTCTTTCAAAAAGGCTGATTGGCCTTGGCTTGCCGGATTGTTGGCGGTAACCTTGGTTTTATCCGCGTTTAGTTGGGATATGTTGAAAGCAGAGCCGATTATCGCCAAAGTTTTGAGCCAAAGCAGCATACTAAACCCCGGAGACAATACGCTCTATAGCACAAATGTTTCAGCAACAGGCAATGCATTGTTCGACGAAGTGGTGGCAAAAGTCCTGCCGGAAAATGGTTTTCAGAGCAAGATCGCGCTTGGCGACAGCGTGATACGACTTGCGCAGAACGGCGTGATTGACCGCGATAAATTTCTGGCGATTTACCAGGATCGCGGCGGCCTTCCCGCGGAGTTAGAAAACATTCTTGACGCGCCGTCTGCAACGCCGATACTTCTTACGCGAGAAAACGCGAACTACTACGTAAATCTTATGTGGCCCTTAGGACTTGCAAATTACATGTCATCAAACACAGAAAGCCCTGTTCAGGGCAAATCGCTGTTCAATTTTGCCTCGACTGGCGGTTGGAACTTGGGCAGAGAAGAAAACGGAGGCGCGTATTTCAACAAGTTCGATATTGTGGAGCTTACGCCCGAGCAAGAGGCGCTTGTAACAAAGGTTGCGCAAAACACCTACCGGCCATGCTGCAACAACTCAACGTTTTTTCAAGATTGTAATCACGGGTCGGCTCTGCTTGGGCTTCTGCAACTTGGCGCCTCGCAAGGATTGAGCGAAAACGAACTATATCGTGAGGCTCTTGCATTCAACTCATTCTGGTTTCCTCACAACTACATCCAAACAGCTTTGTATCTGAAAGCCGTGGAGAACATCGATTGGCAGAATGTTGACGCAAAACTCGTAATGGGCAAAGAGTTTTCCAGCGCCACCGGGAGCCGTAACGTTCAGGCAGAAGTGGCAAAAATCCCAAATCTTATGCCCGAGCAAAAAGGCGGCGCCAGCTGCGGAGTGTAAACCCCGTGTCCACCCCTGGGGTGGACAGGGGTTTACACTATTGCGAGTTTCTTGATTTTGGCAAGCTTTCGTTGGTACTCCGCACGATCACTAACAAAGACACGGTAGTTTTTAGGGGATTCTTTAATCAAATCGCGAAAGTCGCAGAGAGGGTACGCGATTAGCTCGGGCGTTATGTATTCAGCGTACGATGAATATTTCCATTTGCCAGCATCGTTTACCAAACCAGCACTTACGGGATTAAGATGAATGTACCTGCTAAGGTGCAAAAGCTGTTCATCTGATTCTATGGGAACATTCTTAAAGCGGTCTGCCCATAGATGTCCTTTGCGGTTATGTTTCGTATTAAAATATCGAGCGTAGGTGTTGAGGAAGTTGCTGGCATAAAGAGAGATGCCGTTGTCGCGCAGTTGTTTCAATTTTGTCGCTTTCTTCCGTTGACTCCCTTACTGCTTGTTCAAATCCTTGCTTTTGGACAAGAGGGGATGTCATAAACCGAGAGAATTTCAAAGGGTTCCCTGCATAGGAAAAGAAGCGAAGTATTTGCAGCATTCGTTTATATTCCATATCCGAGTTGAAAATAGAATAGCCGGCAATACTTTTGCTCATTATGTGGTAGATGTTGTCGGTAGTGAGCACGTCTTTTCGTTGCATGTTTAGAGTATATCATGTCTTTTTTCCCCTTGTCCACCCCAGGGGTGGACAAGGGGGTGGACGAGGGAACTTGACAGTGCCAGTTGGGGGTTGCTATACTTAAGTCATACTTTTCTAACTTGTATGAATATGTCAATGAACAATAACCACGTACATCCTGAAGGACAATTTTACGGCACAGCCACCGTTGGAGAAAAGGGGCAAATTGTTATTCCCCAAGAAGCGCGAAAGAATATGAAATTGAAAAAGGGCGACCGCTTGTTGGTTTTCGGCATGGATGACGATATGCTGGCGGTTGCAAAACTTTCACATATCGAAAAGATCACATCTCATCTTTCAAAAAAGCTAAAGATGATTAACGAAGTTGCTAAAAAAAGTAAATGAAACATTTCGCGTTCTCGCTTGTTGTGCTGGCATATTTAGGATTTCTTGGGGTAATCAATGTGCTAATGTTTTTGCCCGGCAACTGGATGTCTGCTATGGGACATTTCGATTTTATCTACACAGGAGATACTCACAATCTTATTCACGAACTTGTGTTTGCGCTCGTTATTGCGACGGCCGCAGCGGGACTTGCCAGCCAGCTTTTCAAGCCCAAGGAAAATTTTGCAGGTCAGCTGATAGCGCTAGTTGTTTGGGTTGCAATGATTGCGACCGCCGCTCTCACAAATAACTGGGTTCCGCAGCCGCTCTTTATTATTTTTGGCGGATTGACGCTTATCGCAACAATTCTGCATCCGGCGGGGCTTGGCTTGTTTAACTGGATTCGTACTGCGAAAGTAAATAAAGTATTGCTCACGTTGGTTGTTATCGCAGTTGCGCCTTTGTTTATGTTCGCAGCCACAAATATTAACCTGCAGACCGGGGGCGAGGGCATTACCATTGGAATTGACATTGACCACCAAGGACCTGCCGTGCACGGTGGTAATCCAGCAGACAATCAGGAACTATCGCAAGATATGGGCGCTAACGACGAACATGAAGATCAAGAGCATGCCGCCCAAGGCCACTATCGCAACATGGCCGCTTTCAGTTTTATTATCCTCCTAGTGGGTCTCTTGGCGAGTTTTAGGCCTCGCGGCTGGCGGCTGGCGGCGTGGGTTGCTGGATTTCTTCCGATTTTTCTCGGCACAGCTTCGATAGTATTGCCAAACGCTGAATCGAGCATTGGTCTTGTTTGGAGCCTTGCGGCTATTGTTTGGGGTATCGCATTTATTGCGGCAGCCGAACTGACTAAAGAACCCTTGTCCACCCCAGGGGTGGACAAGGGGGGTTGACAGGGGATACCCCTGGGGGGTATCCTGGATGTATGAAGCAGGATATTAAGAAAAAAGTTGTTCGGCGGCTCAAAATTATCGAGGGACAGGTGCGCGGATTAGAGCGCATGGTGCAGGACGAGAAATATTGCATCGACATTATCAACCAATCTTCTGCAATCAAGGAGGCGCTTGCTGGCGTGGAAGATTTAATGCTGGAAAACCATCTTTCGACACACGTTATTGAGCAGATGCGATCTGGTGAGGAGAAAAAAGCAACAAAAGAAATTCTATCGGTGTACAAGCTGGCGCAGAAAAAGTCGTAATATCAAAGGTCGAGGTAACAAACAAATTTTGCAATATCTATGAACATAAAAAGTCACGCGCTCGCCTCGTCGGGCGCCGCGGCCATAGTAGCGGCAGGAGCAATGCTTTTGTTGGGAGTACTGGGCAATATGGGTTTGTACACTGGGGCGGTTGAAGCAATGCGGCAGTGGCACATGTTTTTTGACTTAAGCATCGGAGGAATTCTCGCGGGAATGGTTGAAGCTGCCGTTATTACGTTTGGTATCGTGTACGCCTTCGTCTGGCTATACGAAAAACTTCTGGTGAAGTTGAGTAAATAAACAGTAAGCTTTATGAAAAAATATATTGTACTAGCAATCGGCGTCTTGATTCTGGGGGTTGCTTTTCCCGGTTTGTCTTTCGCGCAGGGTGATGACGGGCATACTGCCCGTGAGGAAGCCGAAGGAAAGGCGATTTGGGAAAAACTTCAGGCAGAAGAAATAAGCTGTAATGATTTGTCCGACGGCGACTTCGGGGCTCTCGGCGAATATTTTATGGGCTTAATGACGGGAACCTCGCATGAAGCAATGAACGCCATGATGATACAAATGATGGGCGAGGAAGGAGAAGAACAGGTTCATGTTGCAATGGGCAAGCGTCTCTCTGGCTGCGATACCTCGGCAACGTTCTCTCCACAAGGCATGAGTTTTATGCCTATGATGCAAATGATGGGCGGTGGCATGATGGGAGGATGGTCGACTCCCTTCAATACAAACCAATCGTTTCAATCTATGATGGGATTTGGATTTACGCCTTTTGGGGCCCTAGGGTGGGTATTTTTCTTTACATGGATAGTTTGGCTTATAGTTGGTATTTTAGCCGCAATATGGCTATGGAAGCAAATTCAAAAGAAATAATATGATGTACACGTGTCCGATGGATCCGGAGGTGGTGGCTAAAAAGCCGGGGAAGTGCCCGAAATGCGGGATGAATTTGGCGCCTATGGGAGATGCAGAGCATGATGAATTCCACTCCGCTAAAGCTTCGCGGGACGCGCATGGCGGCCATCACGCGGGTATGGAGGAGCAGTTTCGCCGGCGGTTTTTTGCGGCGGTGCCTTTAACGCTGATTGTGCTGGCACTTTCGCCTAAAATCCAGGAATGGTTTGGGTTTGAAATCGCATTTTCCGGAATTAATCTTGTTCTTTTTGGTTTGGCCTCGGTAATCGCACTATGGGCAGGCTGGCCGTTTTACCAAATGGCAAAAGCCGAGCTCCAAAACAAAGCTCCGGCCATGATGACGCTGGTAAGCTTTGCGGTGCTGGCCGGCTACTTGTTTTCCGTGTCCGCCACGTTTTTGTTTGAGGGCGAATCCTTGTACTGGGAAGTTTCTACTTTGGTGCTTGCGTTTTTGTTTGGCCATTGGATGGAAATGCGAGCTATACGCGGGGCGAGCGGCGCTTTGGCGGAACTGGCAAAGCTTATTCCGCCTACCGCGCATAAGCTGGTACAGGGCGAACCCCAGGACGTATCAACGCAGGAACTTTCCGTGGGAGATGTGGTATTGGTGCGGCCCGGAGAAAAAGTTCCCATAGACGGCGTGGTAAAAGAAGGAGAGAGCTCGGTAAATGAGTCTATGGTAACAGGGGAGTCAAAACCGGTTGCGAAAAAAGCGGGAAGCGAAGTTATCGGCGGCACCATAAACAACGATGGTTCTCTTACCGTGGAAGTGAGCAAGACTGGCGAGGAAACGGCGATTTCCCAAATAATGGAATTAATCCGGCAGGCCCAGGAAACAAAGCCTCCTGTGCAAGAACTTGCCGACCGCGCAGCTTCCTGGCTGTTTTACATTGCCGTGATCGTGGGAAGCGGCACGTTTTTGTTTTGGCTGTTTGTGATGCCGCAGGGTGCAATTCCCGCGATTTTTGCCGGCAGTTTGGCAATAAGCGTAGTTGTTATTGCCTGTCCGCACGCGTTAGGTTTGGCTATCCCTACGGTAACTACCATTACCAGTTCTCTTGCCGCAAAAAACGGCATTTTAATCCGCGACATGAAAGCCGCCGAAATCGCGCGCAAACTTACCTACGTGGTATTCGACAAAACAGGCACGCTTACCAAGGGACAGCACGAAGTTGCAGGTGAAGTATCAGAGCAGGTTTTACAGCTTGCGGCTTCTCTAGAATCGTTTTCCGAACACCCAATCGCAAGGGCAATTGTACGGAAGGCAAAAGAAAACAACATACAACTTCTGCGCGTTGAGGATTTTGCGCGTATCCCCGGAAAAGGAGTGCGAGGAAAAGTAGAAGGAAAAGAAGTTCAAGTATTGCAAGCTGGAAAGGAACGGGGCGTTTACACGATAGTTGAGGTGTCTCGGGATAATGAAAAACTTGGCGCAATAAACTTGGGAGACGCAATTAGGCCAGAGTCGTTTGAAGCCATTAAGAGTTTAAAGGATATGGGCATAAAGGTGGCAATGATTACAGGAGACGCGGAAAACGTGGCAAAATCAGTAGCAAAAGAACTTGGAATTGACACGTATTTCGCAAGGGTACTGCCGGAAGACAAAGTAAACAAAATAAAAGAATTGCAGCAAAAGGGCGAAATTGTGGCCATGGTAGGGGACGGTGTAAATGATGCCGCTTCCCTAACGCAGGCTCACGTGGGCATTGCCATTGGGGCCGGCACCGATGTTGCCATAGAATCTGCCGAGATCGTGTTGGTAAAAGACAACCCGAGCGACGTGGTAAAAGCCATTAGACTGTCCCAGAAAACAAACAGCAAAATGAAACAAAATTTGGCGTGGGCCGCCGGATACAATATTGTTGCCATTCCCATGGCAGCCGGCATCCTTTTCCCTTTCGGCATTCTTTTGCGGCCCGAATGGGCAGCCTTGTTAATGTCCGCCAGTTCGGTTATTGTGGTAGCAAACGCGCTGTTGCTTCGTAAGACGCGTCTTTAGGACACACAAAAACTGTCCTTCCTGTCATATTGACACACCAGGTAACAGTGCGATAAGGTTTAGGAATGGTGGGGGAAACACTGTTTGATGGGAAACTATGGACACACTCCGGGAGCCCGAGCTACAAGATAGGACAGGTTGGCAGTTCGAGCCGACTTTCGATTACCTGCTTCGTCCCAACATACAAAGTTTTAAGAAGGCCTGGTATCCAGAGACCTTCTTTTTCTTGGGTACGGGGTTGCTTGCCGTTGCCAGTGTTGTTTTGTTTTTCCGCGTTGCGTTTGCCTGGCCTGTTTTGGTAACGCTGTCCGGGCTTTTGGCAAGCTTGTATTTAGGGCATATGCTTTTTAAACTTTGGGTTATTCGAAACGCCCTGGAAGAATCGTTTCTTAGCTTTCCAGACAAAAGCGTCCGGGCGTTGTCGGCGAGCAAGCTTCCCTTTTACACGATTTTAATACCGCTGTACCAGGAAGCGCCAATAGTTCCGCAAATAAAGCAGGCCATGGAAGCAATTGACTACCCCTCAGAAAAACTGGAAATTCTTATTACGTTAGAGGAGTATGACGCAGAAACCAGGAAGGCAATTGAACAAGCAAACTTCCCTGACCACGTGCGCCTTATCCAGCTTCCGAACGTGTCCCCTAAAACAAAACCAAAAGCGCTGAACGTGGCTTTTTCCCAGGTACAAGGGGAGTTCATTGTTATTTACGACGCGGAAATTATTCCCGACCCAGACCAGCTGAAAAAGGCAGTCCTCGCCTTCCGCGCGTATCCCAACATTGCGTGCCTGCAAACAAGGCTGGACCACTACAACACGGAACAAAATCTTCTTACCAGGCTTTTTAATATAGAGTTTAACTTTTATTACGACTTGTTTTTGCCCGGGCTGCAAAAGTTCGGGTTTCCATTGCCGTTGTCCGGCCACAGCACCCATTTTCGGGTAGAAGCGCTGCGCAAAGTCCAGGCGTGGGATCCATATAATGTGGCAGAGGATTGCGATATGGGGATTGCGTTGTGCCGTATGGGATACCGGACCGGTGTTTTGGACTCGCAAAGTAAAGAGGAAGCGGTAACAAGCCTGTCCGCGTGGATGCGCCAGCGTACCCGTTGGATGAAGGGGTTTCTGCAGTCTTCCGTTGTGCATTTGCGCGATCCCATAGCCTTAAAAAAGGACTTGGGAGGGTGGAAAAACTTTGTCGCCTTCCTTTTCATTGTGCCCGGGAACGTGGCCTTGAACTTTTTTAATCTTTTTTATTGGGCGCTTTTGCTTACGTGGTTTATTACCCATTCTCTTTTTGTGCAGGAACTGTTCGCGGGCCCGGTCCTTTCCATTTCTACCATAAGTTTTATTGGTGGGAATATGTTATTTATATACTTTAACGCGATAGCCTCGTTTAAAAGAAGGAAGTATGGATTGGTAAAATACGCTTTGCTTTCGCCTCTTTACTGGCTTTTGCTTGCGTTTGCCACGGGAAGGGCGGTGGTACAGCTGGTGTACAGTCCTTACCAATGGGAAAAGACGACTCACGGATTGCATCTTGCGCAAGAAAAAACACAAGTCCAAGAATGTATGTCTATTGATTTTGTGATGGAAAGGATATGAGAAAAATTTTTGCGATACAGACAGAGTATGCGTTGGCTGCCATAGGGACAGGTCTTGGCATTTTAAGCGCGGGGTATGTGTTTTTTCTTGGGCTTACGCGCGTGTTGACCGACCAAAGCGCGCACCTGAACTTTGCGCGCCTTACGGTAGACAGCATTACGCCCGGCATAAGCCAGTTTGGTTTTTGGCCGCCCTTGCTGCATATACTGCTGGTTCCGGTGGCAGCGCCGTACGACAGCTTATATCGGAGCGGTTTGGCGGGGTTTGTGGTGTTGCTCCCATTTTTGGTGCTGGGGGCCTTATTTCTTTTTCGTACCCTGCTTTTCATTACGCGACATCGGGGCGTTTCGTTTATGGGTGGGCTGTTGTTTTTACTGAACCCGTATGTGCTGTATTATGCCGTAACCCCTATGATGGAAGTATTATTTCTGGCCAATGTCGCGGGAGTGGCGTACTTTTTTACCCGATGGCTGCAGGAACAAAAATTGCGCCTGCTTATTCTTTCTGCTTTGTTCGTAACATTGGCTACCATTTCAAGATACGAAGGGCTTATACTAATACCTTTGCTTGGCGGCCTTGTTGCCTTGCGCTTGTGGAGCCAGAAAAAGGCCCGAAATGAAATAGAGGCTTCCCTGGTGATATTTTTATTTTTAGCTTCGTGGGGATTTGCCGCGGTACTTATATACGGCTGGATTTATGGGGGCAGCCCGCTTTCCTTTACGGGCGGCTGGTGGATCCGGGATCCCGAGGAATTTCCCACAAAACATAACTTTTTCTTATCCATAAAGTATTTTCTTGAAGCGTCTTTCTATATGTTGGGCAAACCCATGGTGTTTGCGGCGCTGGGAAGTGTCGCGGGATTGGTTTTGCTGTTCTGGAAAAACCTGTTTCAGCTTGCCCCGCTGCTTGTTTTGGCAAGCCCGGCTTTTATGGTTTTGATTAGCCTGTTCCGCGGAGCTCCACCTATTATGGTGCCAGAGCTTGCGCCGTTTGGCGTGTTTTTTAACGAACGGTACGCGTTAACGTGGATTGGTTTTGTTCTTGTCGCGCCCCTGCTCTGCGCGTGGGCGTTATCTGACAAGATAAAAAAACTGCCGCTGCCTTCCGCGCTGGCGCCCATTGTTCTTTCTTTCGCGTGTTTTGCTTTTCTGGGGGTTTCCGCGGCTCATTCTTACGGGGTATTGTTCCAAAATCAGTTTCGGGAGGTAAGGCAAAACCTTGGAAGAGACGAGGCCGATGTGGTCGCGTTAACCACGGAGTTCCAAAAAGAGTACGATTACGGAAAAATTTTGCTCACCCGCACCATTAACGATTCTTTGGCCGGGGGCATGGGCATTTCCTTAAAGAATTTTATTTACGAAGCCAATTACAAATTTTACGATCAGACCATACAAGAGCCCTGGCTATTTGCGAGGTGGGTAGTAATGTACAATCCGGAAAGCCAGGATCTCTGGGCGGAAACAACGGAACCTATTTATGTCGCCTGGGGAAATTCTGACGTGTTTGGCCGGTATTATGAACTTGTATTTGAAACAAAGACGCGAAAGGTGTACAAGGTAAAAGAACCGGTGGTTGAAATATTCGCGGAGCGCAACGGGTATATGCTTTCCAAGATTCCTTCAATAAACGCGTCGATTATTTCTTGGGATCCAGGGGGTATATACCAGGAAATGCAGAGGGCTGATACGATCGACAGTCCCGCTATAACAAGAGATAATACGTGGTAAATTATATGCAAAAATATACGCTGTACGCTTGTTTTGGGGTTATAAGTTTTTGCGTTGCGTTTTTATATGTTCCTTCTGTGGCGCACGCGTTACCTGCGGGCTTTGAGGTAAAAACCGTGGTGGGCGGATTAAACCTTCCTACCAGCATTGCTTTTGCCCCGGACGGCCGTATTTTTGTTGCAGAAAAGCAAGGGGCGGTAAAAATCGTAAAAAATGGCGCTGTGTTGGCTACTCCGTTCCTTCAGCTTGCAGACGTTAGCGATTACGGTGATCGAGGACTAATTGGCATTGCTTTAGACCCTGATTTTGCCGCCAACGGCTGGGTATATGTAAGTTATACGTACGAGAACGACCCCGCAAACTATGAGGGGCCGAAAACCGGGCGAATCGCGCGCGTGAAAGCGGTAGGCGATACGGCGGATATGGGTACCATGGAAGTTTTGGTGGGTACGGTTGGCGGCACGCCCCAGGCGCCTTCCTGTACGGATTACCCCGCGGGAGCGGACTGTATTCCTTCTGACGAAGGGAGCCACAGCATGGGAGGATTGCGTTTTGGGCCAGACGGCATGTTGTACGCGACGCTGGGTGACGGTTCGAGTTTTGAATTTCCCGATCCGCTTTCAGAACGCGCTCAGGACATAGACAGCCTGGCAGGAAAAATGCTCCGATTGAATTCCGACGGCGCCGCCCCTTCAGATAACCCGTTTTACAACGGCGACCCCACGTCGAACCGTTCAAAAGTTTGGAGCTATGGTTTGCGCAACGCGTTTCGATTTAGTTTTCATCCTAATACCGGACTGCCATATTTGGGAGATGTGGGCTGGTTTACGGCAGAAGAAATAAACAAAGGGCAGGCGGGATCAAACTTTGGCTGGCCGTGTCGGGAAGGGTACGGGGCCGCCCCCGGGTATGATTGTGTCGCCCCAAACTATGTAGACCCCTGGTACGCCTATGCCCACGACCCAAATACGGGAGCCGGATCTGTTACGGCCGGTGTGTTTTACCAGGGTTCCTCGTATCCTGCGGAATACCAGGGTGACTATATATTTGGTGACTTTGCCATAAATTTTTTAAAGCGCATTCGGGTTGACGCGGCAGGCAGTATTATCGCGGTGGAAGATTTTATGGCAAACCCGGGCGGCCCCGTAGAAATTATGCTTGGGCCAGACGAAAATATATATTATCTCGCTATTTATTCGGGGGAGCTGCGCCGTATTACGTATACACTTGGAAACCGGGATCCCGTAGCGAAAGCAGCAGCAAACGTAACTTCGGGTCTTACCCCCCTTGCCGTGCAGTTTTCCAGCGCCGGATCTTTTGACCCGGATGGCGACCCGCTTTCCTTCTTGTGGGATTTTGGCGATGGGAATACGTCAACAACCCCTAATCCTTCCCATACCTATACGCAGGACGGTTCGTATACGGCCACCCTAACCGTGGAAGACGGAAACGGAGGAATGTCCAGCGATTCTGTTTTGGTTGTCGCGGGGAACGAGGCGCCGCAAGCTGCTATTACCAGCCCGGCTGACGGGTCAACGTATGTGCCCGATGAATGGGTTGTTTTGTCCGGCACTGGGGTGGATGCAGAAGACGGCGCTCTTTCGGGCGCAAGTTTGCAATGGAGAATTATTTTACACCATAACACGCATATCCATATTCTACAGCAGCTTGAAGGTTCCGACGTTTCATTCCTGGGCCCGGACCACCAGGCAACTGATGTGTATGTCGAGGTTGAACTTACGGTAACCGACAGCGCCGGTTTACAAGATACCACGAGCATTAATGTGTATCTTGAATCTTCCGTGCCTTCCGGAGAGTTTCAAAGCGAATTTTACGACAACATGACTTTAAACGGCCAGCCTGTGCTCTTGCGCATAGATCCTGCCGCTCACTTTAACTGGGGTCTTGCCGCTCCGGATCCCGCAGTGCCCGCGGACCAGTTTTCCGCACGTTTTGCCGGCGATTTTAATTTCGAGGCGGGAGAATACACATTTTCGGTATGGGCGGATGATGGGGTGCGGCTTTTTATTGACGGCAACCTTATTATCGATGGATGGGTTGATCAGGCGGCCACGCTCTACCAGGGCGCGTTGAATCTTGCCGACGGAACACATCGGGTGCAGTTGGAGTATTACGACAACTTGTATAACGCGGTAGTAGAACTGGACTGGATAAAAACAGGGGATGATACGCCCGCGCCTAGCGGTTGGGAGCCAATACCGCCGAATGGAGCGCTTGACTTCGACGGTATTGATGACTATATCGAGACCATGTGGTGGGACATCGAAGAACCGGCAGGCTTCACATTTGAAGCACGGTTTGTACCCCAAGGCTTTCATGGCGATCAATATCTTATCGCGAAATCTTTAAGTGCCGCACAAGCAGATATTGACTGGGCGTTCGGGGTGCGAGAAGTTTCGACAACCGACGGAACGCTCTTTTTCCTTGTGCGAGCGGACGGGATACTCGTTGAGCTTGAAGCGGGAACAATAACGCTTGATGAATTCGTGCATGCAAGCGCTGTCTATGACAATACCACCATGAAGCTGTATAAAAACGGTATTGAAGTGGGAAGCATTGGGCACTCGGGGGCCGTTTCGACAAGCGCGAACTTCGTTTGGCTTGGCAATATTCCGGCCGACGCGACCGTTGGAGGATTTGACGGACGTATCGACGAACTTCGCGTTTGGAACAGGCCGCGAACCGCTGCAGAAATTCTTGCGGCTTCTACTAAAGAACAGCCCGGCCCCGAATTTAACCTTATTAAAAACTGGAAGTTTCACGAAGGTTGGGGACAGGTAGCATTCGATACAAGCGGGGCCGGGCACGATGGGCGCCTTGGAGGAAGCTCCGATCCTGACACAAGCGATCCGCTTTATATTGGGGGTGTGTATCCGCAAGGCGGCACCTTCACACCTTCGCACACTGGTACGGTAGTTACGCCTACTGCACCCACGACCGGCAACGAACTTATCATAGGGCCAACCATTACAAATATCGGAGACGGCATGGGGGAGATGATTCTTAATATGGAAGTGCGCGCAAGCGATGGTTCGCTTGCGCTTGGCGCTAATACCGGAATTGAAACATTCGCCGCCAGAGAAGCAAAAACATTTTCATTCCTCTGGACGCCAACTGCTGCTGACACCTATAGCATTTCATACGGACTTACCAAACCTTTTTGGGATGGGCTTTATGAATGGGTGGGTGACGCGCACACGTTTCTGGTTACGGAAGGTTCTACTACTACCACGCCAAGCATTACGCTTGTACGTGCTGTTTCAACACCTACAGATCCCGTTATAGGAGACACGGTTACGACGGATGTGACGCTTCGAAATGACGGCGCGGCGGGAAACATGGTCGTTGGACTGGAGATCTATTTCAATGCGGTCTCTGTTGAGAGCATGTACACTGGTGATGAATTTTTTGAAGCGGGCGAGGAACGGATATTCTCTATTACGCACACACCCGCCCAAATCGGTATGTACGGCATCGATATGGGCGTTTGGGGTGAAGGATGGAGTTATTTCCAGGGATGGGCAAGTCATATCGCTGAGTTTACCGTTACCGCCAATACCCCTCCATCAAACGATATTGTTGTGTATGATGATGTCCTGCGGTCCGGATGGGCAAGCTGGTCATGGGATGCTGCCATAGACTTTGCGGCAACAGACTTTGTGTTCCAAGGAGATGCCGCTGCCCGCGTAGAATACACGGCAGGGTGGGGCGGATTTTTTCTCCACCACGAGGGTGTAGATACTGCGGGAAAGACACACGTATCCTTTGCAATTTCTGGAGGCGCGCAAGGCGGCCAAGAGCTTCAAATCCGTGCTTTAGACAGCCAAACAGAAGCATTACCGCCGGTTTCTTTGGTTCAGTATCTTGCTCGTGTACCCGATAATAGCTGGGACATCGTAGCAATCCCACTTAACGACTTGGGCGTACAGCCAGGCGACGTGATAACAGGCTTTATCTTCCAGGACACGTCAGGCATTGCTGGATCTGTGGTTTACTTGGACAATATTTCATTTTCTTCCCTTCAGTGAAACTGCCTCTTCTTTTCTTGTGTACCATAGGTGTGGTGGGCGCTGTTTCCCTTTTGGCTATTCGGTCCAGGAACGCGAAAAACGATTTGGAGAGTTACGGGTTGCAGTACAAATCTTAAAAGAAACAAGCCCCAGGTGAAGGTATATCTTGACGCGGGCCACGGCCAATGGAAAGATACGGGAAATACTTTTATTGATGCTTTTTTGTGGGTAAAACCTCCTGGCGAGTCTGATGGGACATGTAATGGAGGCCCGCCCGCCGGAAAGTTCTGGCTTGACTACGCGCTTGGACTCATTCGCAATAAATAGTACGTCCTACCCTTAAGGTAGGACTTGTATTTTATTGAGGCGCCTGTTACAATCGAGAAGTAGGAAATGCCCGTACATGGGCGCTGAATCACGTCAGAGACAGCCATTACTGGCTTTACCTGGCCGTTTTCCCTGATTACAGCGCCCGTGTACGGGCATTTGCTTTAACTCATTTCTGTATTGTACACTACATAATGCTTGCCTACCCTGTGGAAAACTCCCATTTTTTGCTTTATTGACATGACCTATTGCGCCGAGTATCCTGTAATAATGTCTGTATAGGACAGGGTGCTCGGACGCTCGTATCTACTGGGGAAAACTAGATAGAGTGGCGCAACAAATGTCACACTATCTCGCCAGCCGCCGGACAATTTCATATTTTTTATTTGGCAAAGATTCCAAACTGCAGCCTTCCGCTATGGGAAATTTGCAGCTTGGATTTTTTGTTGGAAAAATCCACAAAGGTCGAAACACAGTAATAAACCCATTAGTAAAAAACAAAAACATATGACTTTTAAAAGACTCTTAAGTTTAGTAGTTCTTCCGGTGTTTTCACTGGGATTGTACATGGCTCCATCAGCGGCTTCCGCAAAAAGTGGGGACGTGGAGATAACGAACAACAATAACGCTTCTGTTTCCAACTACGTAAAAGTAGAAGCAGAAACCGGCGACAACCAGGCAAATGGCGGTAACGGCGGTGAAGCCGGAGACGGCGGTGACGGCGAAGAAGGAGGTGACGGCGGAGACGGCGGAGATGCTGGAGAAGGCGGTGACGCTGGCGACGGCGGAAATGGCGGTCAAGGCGGCGACGGCGACGGCGGTGATGGCGAAGACGGCGGCGACGGCGGCTACGGCGGCAACGCCGGAGACGGCGGCGAAGGCGGCAACGCTGGCGACGGCGGCAACGGCGGTGACGGCGAAGAAGGAGGTGACGGCGGCGAAGGCGGAATTGGTGGTGTAATCAACACGGGCGACGCAATAGCTACAGCTGAAGTTGGAAACGACGTGAATTCCAATTACACATCTGTACGAGGCTGTGGTTGTGATGAGGATAACGATGAACATCACGGAAGACACCGCAAACATCGCGACGAAGGTGACGTAGAGGTAGAAAACAACAATAATGCTGCGGTTGCCAATACCGTAGAAGTAGAAGCTGAAACCGGCGAAAATACCGCAGACGGCGGAGACGCTGGTGACGCTGGCAACGGCGGTGACGGTGAAGAAGGCGGCGACGGCGGAGACGGCGGCGACGGCGAAGAAGGCGGTGACGGCGGCGACGGCGGTAACGGAGGACACGGCGGAAACGGCGGTGAAGAGGGTGAGGGAGGAGAAGGATGGAATGGCGGTATGGGCGGCGACGGTGGTGATGGTGGCGATGGATCAGACGGCGGCAACGCCGGAGACGGCGGCGACGGCGAGGAAGGCGGCGACGGTGGTGACGGAGGCGGCGATGGCCGAATCGACACTGGCGACGCTACTTCAACCGGTCGCGTAGTAAACATCGTGAACCGAAACGTAACTCGCGTTCGCAAATAGTTTTCTTTGAAGGAGTGGAATCCGTCCACCGGCTGGCGGATGGATTCCCCCTTCGCATAAGCCTTTGAATAGTCAAAGGCTTATGCGAAGGAACATTATGAAAACTCGTTTTATTATTATGTCCTTGTTTGTAATAAGCGGGCTGCTGTCAGCTGATTTTGCCAGCGCCACAAACGTGCAGAATGATGTTTCCGTAAAAGCATCGACGGGCGGAAATTCAAGCGGCGGCACAACAAACAACGGAAGCGGCGAGACCTCGGTATTTATTGAAACAAAGGTAGACGGGGAGGTGGTGCATCGTGTCGAGGAAACAAAACAATCAGAAGCCGGAGAACCAATAGAAATAGAAAAACATGTGGAATACAACGGTGACGAAGCGGCTACGGCAAAGCAAGGGGTCGAAGAAAATCCAGAAGAAAAGCAAGATAACACCGAATCAAAGCCGCTGATAGCTCGATTGGTCGAGTGGGTGCAAAGCATTTTCAGTTGGTTTTTGGCATAACATACTATGATACACACATTGGGGAAAATAACGATTGTATTTTTACTTTTAGTGGGACTACAAGCGCCGATTTTCAGTTTTGCTCCAACAGTGCAAGCCCAGGCAGAAGATGGAAGCGAAGGTGAGAAAGGAGATAAGGGAGAAAAAGGTGAAGGCGGCGACTCGGGACAAGCCGGGTTGTCTAGTAACGAAGAACCTGCGCAAGACGGAGAAAGCGGCCAAGTAGGGGACAACGGCGAAGACGGCGGCGACGGAGAAGAAGGTGAAGATGGTGAAAACGCCGGGGAAACTAGTAATGGTGGCGATGGGAATGCTTCCATAGAAACGGGAGACGCAAGCTCTACGGGGCAAATAAACAACACGGGAAATAGCAATACAATAAATTCCTGCGTAAAAACAGATAAGTCAGAGGGTAAAGGAGAAAAAGACGAGAAAGGTGAAGAAGAGGAAGAATGCGCGTCGGGCGGCAGTGGCGACACCGAAATAGAAAACAATAATACGGCGGAAGCGGGAAACGAAGCCGACATACAAGCCAATACGGGAGACAACGAAGCTTCCGGAAACAACGGAAGCTCAACCATAGACACGGGCGACGCGGTTGCCGTTTTAGACCTCTTTAACTTAATAAATACCAACATTATTGATTCAAACGGGCTCTTCGTGCTGCTTTCCAACTTGCAAGCGCAGCTTTTGGATATGGATTTGCGAGATTGGATGCCGTATTTAAAAGAGTACAATCCAGAGTGCGGCGAATCTTGCTATAGCCTTCACGATTTGGAAATTTTAAACCAAAACCTGGCAAATATTACCAATAACGTAAACGTAACGGCAAACACGGGCGGAAACGAGGCATCAGATAACAGTGGGGAAGGCAATATTACTACCGGGGACGCGTACGCGGCCGCCAACATAATAAACATTGCCAATACCAATATTATTGATTCGAACTATTTGCTGTTTATCGCGAACAACTTTGGGAACTTTTTTGGCGATATCGTGTTTCCGAACGCCTCTTCGTTCTTTACGTCCATGTTTTCTTCGCCCAGCCAGGTGTATAGCGAAGTAGAAATAAACAATACCAACACAGCCTCTATTTCAAACAATGTCGCAGCGTCAGCTGAAACCGGAGAAAACGAAGCAAACGGCAACGGAAACTCTGTTATCCAGACAGGCGACGCAAATTCCGCGGCAAACGTGTTTAACCAGGCAAACATGAATTTGTTTGGGGGAAATTCGTTTGTGGCTTTAATCCGCGTAAGCGGCGACTGGTCGGGAAACGTATTCGGTTTGCCCGAAGGAATCGCGTGGCAGCAAACGCCAAACGGGATTATGCTGTACTCCGATGATCTTACTTTCGAGCCAGAGAGCGCTGGCCAGGAAAACGTTTCATGCGGTGATTGCGAAAAGGAAGAAGGCGCGAAAGGTAAGTCAGGAGGAAAGGGAAGTAAGGAGGAACATTCGGAGCTTTCCGTAACCAACACAAACAACGCGACCATAAACAACAATGTGCAGGTGTTCGCGCTTACGGGAGATAACGAAGCAAACGGCAACGGAAAAGGCGGCAAAATTGAAACCGGAAACGCCCAGGCAATCGCGAACGTGGTAAACGTGGCCAATACCAACGTTATCGGGGCCAACTGGCTGTTTGCAATGTTTAACATATTGGGAGACTTTGAAGGGAACATTAGCTTTGGCCGTCCTAACTTGTGGATAGGACAGCGCGCGGAAATTCCTAACGACCCGGCGCTTCCGGGCGACCCTGTTACGTATTACCTTACCATTGTAAATAACGGCGATATCCCTGCCCACAACGTAACGGTTACAAGCATATTCGACCATCCATTGTTTGCGTTCGGCAGCTCCGCGCACCAGCATACAAGTCCAAATGAACAAGAGTTTGTTTGGGATATCGGCACTCTAAACCCGGGGGCGGGCATGGAAATTTCGTTTAGCGGCAATATTAAAAGCGACATTCCGTTTGGCACGTTTGCCTTTACCAATACCAGCAGCGTGCAGGCAACAGAAAGCGATGACGATGCAAAAGACAACAGCGACGCGGTGGAGTTACTTGTCCATAACGAAGAGCCGGCTTCCACGGGAGGCGGCGGAGGCACCAGCGGCGGTTCAGGAGGCAGTGGAGGGGGTTCTGGAAGCGGAGGAAGCGCTACTACCGCAAACACGAGCAGCCAAAACGACTCTTCAAACAAGCCAAACCTGAAAGTCACAAAAACGTATGCGCACGAAGGAGACGTATACCCCGGAAACGAAGTTGACTATACCGTGGTTATTATGAACGACGGGGGAGGTTCGGCCTACGACGCCTTTCTGGTGGATGTTTTGGAATCGGAAGACGGGGAAGTGGTGCACGAAGAAGAATGGGATTTGGGCGAAGTGTTCCCTGACGAAGAAATTATTATTACGTATTCTGTGGTGTTCGAATCCGACGCAAAGCCCGGTTTGTACTATAACGAAGCGTGGGTAGACGCTGAAAACGGGTTTTCCAATACCGCGACTACAAGTATACAACTTCAAAGCGCGCGGGAAGTTCTATTAAGCGTGGAAGAAGAATTAAGCAAAATTGCGGGGGAACTAAACATTATAGGGGGGAATGCCCTGGCTATTGCGGGCGAGCCGGAAGAGGAATTTGAACAGTTTGCCGATATAAGCGAAATCCCCGAACAGACGGAAGAACTGCCGCAAGAAAGAAGTCCATTCCTTGCTTCTTTAGCCGGGCTGCTCCAAGGGTTTGGCCCCTGGGCGTCTGCGTTGGCGGCGGGTTCTTTCTTATTCCTATTCTTTTTGCTGAAAAGACGCAGAAGAGAAAGCGCCCAGTAACTCTTTATCCTAAAATGTGATACAATAGCAAAATGCTGGAAGGAATTGTTTTAGGTATTATTCAGGGAATTACCGAGTGGCTGCCCATTAGTTCTGAAGCCGCCATTATTTTGGTAAAAGCAAACTTTTTTGGTAATGGAGAATCTTTTGGCGACCTTATTAGACTTGCCGTGTTTTTGCATTTGGGCACATTCATGGCTGCCATCTGGTACTTTCGAGACGACGTACTAATGCTTACGAAAACCCTTTTTCTTCCGCACAGGCTGTTTGAAAGGGAAGAGCGATTCCTTATTCTGCGTTTCTTGCTTATTTCCACCTTTATAAGCGGAATATTGGGATATTTTTTGGTTGCGGTGGTGGTTCCCAGCGCCCAAGAGCACATCGAGTTGGGAGCCAAAGCAATTACGCTGGGTATTGGAGTGCTGCTTTTGGGTACTGGTTTTTTTCTCATGCAGGCAAAAATAAAAGGGAAAAAAGGGCAAAAAGGGGTAATTCACTTGCGAGACCGCGACGGCGTAATACTGGGTTTTGTGCAGGGATTAAGCGCCCTGCCGGGTTTTTCTCGTTCCGGCCTTACCATAGCTTCGCTTTTGCTCCGTAAGTTCGACGAAGTAAGCGCCCTGCGCCTAAGCTTTTTAATGAGCTTGCCCGCGGTTTTGGGAGGAAACATTCTTTTAAATATAAAAGGGTTTGAGATAACCACTGTGGGCGTGTTTGGCCTTATATTCTCGTTTATATTTGGCATAATTACAATACACTTGCTTTTTAAAGTGGCGCGTAAAGTAAACTTTGCCTATTTCGTACTGGTGTTTGGAGTTCTTACTGTCCTTTCAGCTTTTATGTAAGTTTAAAGAGTAACTGTTTGGCTAGGCAAGGGAACAAGCGCTTTGGCCGAAAGGCCGGTTTTTATTTTGTCAGCTAACGCCGTTGCCTGTTCTTCTTCGCCCTGTACCACAAAAATCGTTTCTGGTTTATCCTGGGCCGTTTGAAGCCATTCTATAAGCTTGGGCTGGTCCGCGTGCGCCGAATAGCCGCCAATAGCCTGTACATTGCACCGTACCGGCACTTGTTCGTCAAAAATACTTACTTCTTTTGCGCCTTCCAGAATTTGGCGTCCCAAAGAACCTTTTGCCTGGTAGCCTACGAACAAAATAGTGCTGTTCGGGTCTTGCAAATAACGTTTTTCATGGTGTAAAATCCTGCCGCCTTGGGACATGCCAGACCCGGCGATAATAATTTTAGGAGGGGGCGCGTCGTTAATTTCTTTTGATTGCCGGCTGGTAAGGGTTAGGCGCAGGCCGGGAAAATCGAAAATAGCGTCTCCGTTTCGAATTTGGGCAATGGCTTTGGCGTCAAAATACTCCGTATCCTGGGCATATTTTTTGTAAATGGCGGTAATCTTAATGGCCAGGGGGCTGTCAATATACACGGGTATGCGGGGTCCGCCAGCTGGCGGATTGCTCTCCATAAAGTTGTTTATTTCGTATAGCAGTTGCTGCGTGCGTTCCATGGCAAACGCCGGAATCATAAGCACTGCTTTGTTTTTTGCGGTTTGTCTTATTACTTGTTCAAAAAGTTTGGTACGCTTCTGGGCGGGTTCGTGGGTACGCCCGCCATACGTGGACTCTACAAGCACATAATCTGCTTTGCCTATGGGTTCCGTGTCTTTTAACAGGGGATTGGGCATATTGCCCAGGTCGCCAGAGAAAATTACCCGTTTTCCTTCGGGCGTGGTTACGGAAATAAAAGCGGAACCCAAAATATGCCCGGCGTCAAAAAACTCGGCGGCAAAATCGCCAAGCCGCGCTGGTTGGCGGTAGTTTACCGTTTCCCATTTTTTAAGGATTTCTCGTACGTCGCGAATGTCATATAAAGGTTCGCGTCCCGCTTCCTCTGCTTCGCGGCGCAAAATATCCTCTGAATCTATAAGCAATTGTTCGGCAAAGTCTTTGGTGGGCGGAGTAGAGTACACGTGTCCGCGAAACCCCTTTTTGTATAAATAGGGAATACGCCCGGTATGGTCGATATGAGCGTGCGTTATAAGCAACGAGTCGATTTCTGCCGGGTTGTACGGAAAATCTTCAAAGTTTTGATCTTCCGCGAACTTGGATCCCTGGGCCAATCCGCAATCCACTAAAATTTTTGCTCCCCCCGACTCGAGCAAATAGTTTGCGCCAGTAACCGACTGCGCCCCTCCATGAAACGTCAATTTCGCCATGTTGCCACTATACCTTATTTTTGCCCATTGACAAGTTTTGCTCAAGGGAGTACAATGCAAGCATACTCTTAGTCGAAGTATTTGAGTTTGTGCCTATGTAAAAAAGCGGCACGAGGACAACAGGTTCGTTTGAACTTTCAATTTAGTGGACAACGACAACCAAAACGGAGGATTTCAGCGCCAAATGTATCCCGCTACTTGTTCAGACTGCGGTAAGGAAACCGAGGTTCCATTTCAACCAAGTGGAGACCGGCCGGTGTACTGCAGAGACTGCTACAACAAGCGCAGAGATAGCAGAGGACCACGCAGAGATTTCCGTAACTAAACCAGTATACACAGCGTCCCCAGCTTAGCTGGGGCGTTGTTGTTTTCCCGTTTTGGGGAAAACTTGCTTGACGGATAGGTTCGCTTTATTTAAGCTTAAGTAATAAGTTAAGTTCAAGGTCCAGGGTATTTATAACCGTAATCTCGTTTAACCTTATGCCAACAGAAGGATACTGCGTAAAGTGCAAAGAAAAAAGAGAAATGACGAACGAAGAGAAGACCGAAATTAAAAAGAAGGGCGGGGGCACCCGGCCCGCAATGAAAGGAACATGTCCGGTGTGCGGAACCGGAATGTTCAGGATCCTCCCCATGTCGGAAGCCTAGAGATAGGAGAATACGATATTACTTTAGAAAGTTAAGCAAATCGCTTGACTTTCTTTAGTTTTTAAATAATTATAAAGATAGATACTTTACTTTTCCCAATCTACAATAAAGGAGGGCATATGGCCGAAAAAGAGGGTCAGTTCACTTTGTTGCATGTGCGGGGCGGCAACCCAGAGGTTTGCACGAAAAAAGATCACGAAAATCTTGCAAATTGGACGATTACAAGCGGGCCAGGCCCGCTTGCGGTCGGAACTTGCAAGAGGAAATGCGGGGCGCAAGGTGAATTTGCAAACCCGAGTCCAGATCCAAACTTTCGTGCAACAAGAAGGTAGCGGCAACAAAAACAAAAGCGGCGTGATTTCCCACGCCGCTTTCACATAAAAGTGGTACAATATTTCTATGAGAAAAGTTGGGTATGGGGCAATACTGCTTTTGGCGTTTGCGAATGTGGCGGTGTGGCCGTATGTGCTAAAGGCGCAAACGATGCAGGTTACGTTTTTTGACGTGGGGCAGGGGGACGCAATTTTCATAGAAACAAAGCAGGGGCACCAAATACTTATCGACGGCGGGCCAAACAACGCGGTGGTGGAAAAACTGGGGCAGGCGCTGCCTTTTGCAGACAAAAGTCTGGACTTGGTTGTGCTTACCCACCCAGACGCTGACCATATTACCGGGTTGGTGGGCGTTCTGGAAGCGTATGACGTGGAAAATGTCTTATGGACAGGTGTGGAAAAGAAAACCAATATTTTTGCTTCGTGGCAGGAGGCGTTACGGCAAGAGGAGGCAAATATTTGGCTGGTAAACGATCCCCAGGTTATTCGCTGGTCGCAAAGTTCAAAAGAGCGTCTTGAGGTTTTATACGCGGCAGACCAGGCAAAAGAAGTAAATGATACTTCGGTTGTAACAAAGCTGGTGTTTGGAGAAACCTCGTTTCTTTTTCCGGGTGATATTTCCAAAATAGCAGAGCAGGAAATGCTTCAACAGGATATAAATATAGACGCGGATATTTTAAAAATACCGCATCACGGAAGCAAATACTCCAGTACGGAAAACTTTTTGGCCGCGGTGTCGCCCGGTATTGCTGTAATCCAGGTTGGCAAAAACAGTTATGGCCATCCGACCCCGGAAGTTCTAGAGCGCTTGGGGCATATCCCCATCTTGCGCAACGACCAAATTGGTGATATTATTATCCAATCAAATGGAAACGAGTTAACTGCTCAATAAATTATATGAACCATCCAAAAGAAGAACGAACACTTGTTTTAATCAAACCAGACGGCATCCAGCGAAGCCTCGTGGGCGAAATTATCAAGCGCTATGAACGCTCCGGTTTAAAGCTGGTGGGTATGAAAATGTTTGTGCCTACCAAAGACAAGGTAGAACAGCATTATTTGCTTGACCCGGAATGGAAGCGCAAAGTTGGCGAAAAGGCAATTGAAAGCTACCAAAAAAAGGGTATGGAGCCTCCCTCAACAGATCCGCTTGAAGTGGGCGATCGCGTAATTGATGGCCTTAAAAAATACCTTACGGCGGGCCCGGTGGTGGCCATGGTATGGCAGGGAGCCCACGCGATGGAAATTGTTCGGAAACTTACCGGAGGCACGGAACCCAGAAGTTCTGATGTAGGAACCATTCGGGGCGACTTTGTATTGGACTCTTACCAAATGGCAGATACCGACGGCAGGGCCGTGCGCAACTTAATTCACGCTTCCGGCACCGTGGACGAGGCAAACCAGGAAATTGTCCATTGGTTTGAACCAAACGAGCTTTTGAAATACAAAATCGTGCAGGAAAAAATCCTGTACGACGTAAATTTGGACGGCATTTTAGAGTAGGGGGCTTGCCCCGCTCTCGAGAGCCTCGACCCTCGTGGAGAGGAGCGAACGGAGTGAGTCGAGGGGTTGACAGCGCTTTGCGAAGGCGCGTAAACATGATATAATACAGGTGCCCAGGTTATCCTCTTGAATAAGATCCGCATTACGTTTTTTATGGGAGCCGGATAATGCTTGTGCCCCGTGGGGTACAACTTCGGCACCCACCTGGATTCTTCCGGGTATCTTATTCAGAGGAGCTATGGGCACGCAAAAAACATCGCGCAAGCGGTGTTTTTTGTTTACTCTGAAGGACTTGAAGAGCTATACTGGGTGTATGGCAGATATATTTAAACATATAGAAAACAGGTCGCTGGCGCATGTAATGCGGTTTAACTTGAAGCCGCAGCATTTCCCGGAAAGCGTGGCAGACCATTCGTATTATGTGGCTTATATTGTAAGTATTTTGTGCAGTTTACTGCAGAAAACAGAGTATGGCGTAAATACCCAAAAAGCCCTGGAAATGGCGCTGGTGCACGACATGGAAGAAATGTTTTCTGGCGACATTGTTACGCCGTTTAAACACTATTCCGCGCAAGTAGAGGAAGCTATCGCCAAAGTAAATAAAGAATTAATTGGCGATGTGTTCGCGGATTTACCTCGGGAAATTTACGACCGCGGCATGCAGTGGCTTGAGAAATACGACAAACCCTGGTGGCAAAGCATTAAAGGCCAGATATTGCCCTAAAACAATAGGGCCAGTCTTTAAAAAAGACTGGCCCCTGTTTAGTTATACGGTAGGAATACTTCCCCGTTTAGTATGCGGTTGTACGCATACGCATGGTACATAAAATTTAACTGGTTATCTGCGAGATCGCAGGCAAAATTAAACGGAGTTGTCTGGTAAACCATAGTGTATACCAGAATTCTCTGGCGACCCGGGAGTACGTTTATTCGCTCTGCTGTCCGTTTGCAAAGCTCATAGGCATCTTCTTCTTGTATTCTATGGAATACTATCAGGCAATTTTCCGTAAGTCGCCAGAATTCGTCGTCGGTCAACGTTGCGGGGTGCGGCCTTTGGGGTGTTATGGGCCAAAGGGCATTATAAAAGAGCATTCGTAGAGTGGTTATTGCCAACAGGAATAGTTGCATGCCAATCCTCCTAGGTTTTCTATCTTGCAAATGTAACGATACAGCCTCATGGGCTTAAAGTCAATTGTTGAATGCGGGTAGCTTCGGTTTCTACCAGTTGGCCGTCGTATTCGGCGGAATGCGCGTGGGAACCCGCGTAAGAAGGCTTTTTTTGGTCTAAATGAAGGTTTAAGCTGGCTGTGTTGTTTTGGTTTTGCGTGGCGTATATGTGGAATTTGGGGTAATCGCTTCCGGTTAAGGAGCGATTAAACGCAAACTCACCGGCGGGCTTGCCCGCCGTAGCTTTAGCGAAGGCGGGGGCGTACCCGGCCTGGCGCATAAACGAATACAGCGTTTTGCCCGATAGGTTGACCTGAAATTTCATATTTGGTATAATTATAGCAAAATGAGCAAGTCGCCGCAATTTATAGCTATTCTTTTATTTTTTGTCCTAGTCGCGGGCGGGGGATTTGCGGTGTTTGTTTTACGGAACAATTTTGTGGTTGAAAATACCGCAGCAGCCCCGCACGAGCCCGTGGTGTATTTAACCGCCCAAAACCGCGCGGAAAACCCCGAAGAGCTGGTGGCCCCGGAACCTGCGGCCCGCGTGAAAGTATTGTCAAACGAGGTTGGGTACTTAAATGTCCGGCAAGGGCCTGGGACAAGCAACGCCAAGGTTGGCCAGGTGGATATTGGCCAGGAGTTTGAATACACAGAAACCCAGAACAATTGGTACCATATTGTCTTGGAAGAAGGAAAAACCGGCTGGGTTTCCGGCCAGTATGTTCAAGAAGTAGAGGGTTGACATAGGCTCTTGAGGAGATGTATAATGGTGATGTATGAGAACTCAAATTATTATTCCCCAGAATTTGCGGACAAAAATTGACAATGCACGTCGGGTAACCGGCGAGACTTTGGCTGAATATCTACGGAAAGCAGTAGCAGACCGCCTCAAAAGGGAGAGAAAAAAAAGAGCCGATTTAGCGGGACTTGTGCGTAAGATTGGAACAGTAAAAAAGAGTGGTTGGGAAGGAGTTGATGTGATAAAGTGGCAGCGCGAAATCCGGAAAGATCGCGACGTGTAAACAGGACCCATGAATTTTCTGGTTGACACAAACGTGTATATTCGAGCACTGTTGGGCGAAGAGCCAGACAGCGCATTTTTAAAAAAAGTTATGTATGATAGGGTGCTTGTTTTGTCGCCGATTGTAATCGCCGAGTTTCTTACGCGTGCCTTGCGGGAAGAACAAGAAATATTCGAAGAAATTATACAATCGTTCCCTCTGGTAGCGATTGACGAAGAAACTGCCAGAATCGCCGCTGATTACCGGAAACAATCGCTAAAAACCACACGAGTGCATCTCCTTGATTGTTTTGTTGCAGCTCAAGCAAAGCAGCGCGGCGCTACACTTGTTACCAACAACCCCAAAGATTTTCCCATGAAGGACATCAAAGTTATTGTCCCATAGGACAGTTATCCACAGGAAGTTTCAAACTAAAAACACCGGGCAGTCAAACGCCCGGTATTTTTTTGTATTCAAAAAACCCTTGATAGGACAGTTTTCCACAGAACTGGGGAAAAGGCATGGGGAAAATAGGACAAAAAACCGCTTGACTGGAGCGCTGGGTCAGGTAGTGTGACAAGTACCGCTCCTATGCGCAATTTCCTTTTAAGCGCGACAAATTGCCCACAGAGTGTATTTGAAAACAAGAATTTACCATTCGCGGATTTTGGGTAGAGCCCGGAATCCGCTTTTTCTTTTGTTGCTGGCATTGGTTTTCAATTTCCGCTGTTGTGGCGGGTTGGCAAACGGAGAAAAGGCGGATTCCGGACTTTATGACAGTCTTCGGAACGCAAAGGTCGAAACTTTAGTAGTAAGGCTTAGCCTTACTACATAATAAGGTAATTATTTATTGACTATGAAGAAAATCTTAGTTAGTTTAAGCGTTATTGTCGCTGTGGGCGCAATTGTTGCTGGCGCAACGGGAGCCTTCTTCAGCGACGAGGAAGTTTCGAGGGGTAACACCTTTACGGCAGGAGAAATTGACCTGCAAATCGACAACACGTGTTACTACAACGGTAACGCATGTGTTTTAGACACAGCATCCGGAATTAGCTATTGGGGTGGTAATAGAGAACCGGGAAACGAGTGTGGTTGTAACTGGGAGTTGAAAGATCTGGAAAATGAACTGTTCTTTGACTTCAACGATCTAAAGCCGGGTGACTGGGAAGAAGACACGATCAGTTTTCATGTTGGCAGTAACGATGCTTGGGTTTGTGCCGACGTAACACTCGCAAGCAATGCCGACAATACTTGTACAGAGCCTGAAGATCCCGATGACTTGGCGGCCGATGGCATTGCCTGTGGCGTTGGAGATCCCAACTTAAATGGAGACCTTGCACAAGAGTTGAACTTTATTTGGTGGGTAGATGATGGCGATAACGTTTTGGAAAATGATGAAAAACTTCTGGCGCCCGCTGGCATACTGGGGGATCTTGGTGTAGGCAATACTGCCACGGTTGCCATAGCGGATACTTCCGGCAATGCTGCGCTTGGCGATATTCCCGTTCCTGGTGGCGATAGGTTTTTCATTGGGAAAGGATTTTGCTATGGAGAAATCACTCCACGCCCAGTTCCAGCTGGCGAAGGCCAAGATCCGACCGTTGATGGTGGGTTTGATTGCGATGGCACATTAGTCAACAATGCCTCGCAAACTGACAGCTCGACCATGGATATTGCTTTCCGAGCAATTCAGTCGCGAAACAACGATAGCTTCCAGTGCGTAGCGCCGATTTAATCTGATTGACTTTGTTCTTGCATGAAAAAGATACTAACTAGTCTAGCAATAGTGGTGAGCATAGGAGCTGCAGTTGGGGGAGCGACGGGAGCATTCTTGTCTGACACGGAAACTTCCAGTGGGAATACGTTTAGTGCCGGCGCTATCGATTTAAAAATCGATAACGATTCCTACTACAATGGCAATCGTTGTGTCGAGGTGGGCGATGATGTCTGGGAATGGCGGGGTGAAGCGCCGTATCCGGTTCCGGGAACAGCCTGTACGACTTCGTTCGAGCTGTCTGACTTGGAAGGGTTGCTGTTCTTTGACTTTAACGACTTAAAGCCAGGTGACGAAGGAGAAGATACCATATCCATTCATGTGGGTACGAATGACGCGTATGTGTGCATGGACTTAACGCTTACGTCGAACGACGATATCTCGTCAAATGAGCCGGAACTTGAGAGCGGTGACGATCTCGAAGATCCGGAAGATCCGTGGGACGGTGAGTTGGCGCAAGGTTTAGAGTTCTTTTGGTGGGCAGATGACGGCGACAATGTCTATGAAGAAGGCGAGAGTCCGATTACCGAGGGGGTAGTGAGTCTTGCAGAACTCGACAATACATTCCCGGTTGCGCTTGCTGACTCCGAAAACAATGTCTGGGGTGAAGACGGGCCTATTCCGGGAGATGAAACCGTCTACATCGCAAAGGCGTGGTGTCTTGGGACGCTGACGTTAGCTCCGGTCGCCAATAACCAGGGGGAGAGCCCCTCGGTGGATCCAGGAGTGAATTGCGACGGCGCTTCCATTGGAAACGAATACCAAACCGACGGTGTTGAGCTGAACATTCTGTTTTCCCCCGTTCAGGCGCGGCACAATGAAGAGTTTCTCTGCAATCCTGTTGAAGAGCCGCTCCCAACCCTTACGGTGAACAAAATACTGACTGTTTCGTCAGGCGGAATTGACGTGAGCGACTTTGAACTTCACATTACTGGCCCAGGCGGTGATCAGGTTGTTGCCGACGAAGTTCCCGTTATGAATCTTCCCGTTGGCGACTATACAGTTTCTGAAACCATTATTGGCGATGTTGGCGGTGCGACATTCACGACAACATTCGGAGGCGCGTGCGATGCATCTGGGCAGGTTACGCTTAGTCTTGGAGATAATGTCGTGTGCACTGTCACCAACGTTGAAGAGTAAGGCTGAAGCGCTTTAACTCTGAATCTCTTCACGCCCCATCATCCTTCCATGCGTGGTTAGGATGGTGGGGGGAAGAAGGGACTCAAAAATAACCGAACGGGTTGTGTGAAACCAGGTTTCACACAAGGTTTTACAAGCATATATGCTGAAAATAGTGGGGAAAACTGCATATTATACGTTTTTGGGGTTTTTGGGCGTGCTGGTTTTGGCTATTCTGTCCACGCTATTTCCTATTCCAGGGAATTTCCAAATGCTGGTGGTGCAGTCCGGTTCCATGGAGCCGAATATTCAAACAGGGTCGGTGGTGGTTATACGGCCTGCCGCAGACTATGACGTTGGCGACGTTGTTACGTTTGGCCCGGTAAGCCGCACCAAAGCTCCTATTACACACCGTGTGGCAAGTATAGAGGGCCAGGGATCGGGCGCCGTGTACACCACCAAAGGCGACGCGAACGAAAACCAAGACCCCAACACAACCGCCAGAAAGGACGTGCTGGGCAAGGTGTTGTTTAGTATTCCGTATTTTGGGTTTGTGCTTGATTTTGCCCGGCAGCCTTTGGGATTCGCGCTTATTATTGGGGTGCCGGCAGCCATAATTATTGGCGATGAACTGCGGAAAATTTTTGTGGAAGCAAAACGATTGGTAAAAGAGAAAAAACAGAAAAATGTCCCGACTAGTTAACTGCAGACAACCACATACAAACAAGACACAAAAGGACAGCGTTCTTCCTTATTTGCTTGACTTTGATAAATTAAGTTACCAGGCGCCGCGGCCGGTGGTATGCAAAAACAAAAAATCCAGCCACGCGTTTGGAAAAATCGCGGTGTTGCTGCTTGTTGTCGGCATTGTGTGGACCGGGGTGTCGTCGATTCCCCGCACGGTGGCGTATTTTTCCGATGGGGAAACTTCGGGCGGGAACTTGCTTGCAGCTTCCCTGCTTGATTTTGAGTTAGAGTCGCCGGGCGACTTTGAGCCTAAAGTTTCCAAACACCAGCATGCCGCGCGCCAGATATCGGTGGTGGACATAAACAGCATTCCGTTTCACTATCGGTCGCACGCGGAAAACTTTGCGGGCGAGTTATGCCAGTTTTTGTTATTAGAGGCTAACGTAAAGGGCACTGAAAAATTTTCCGGGCCGCTTATGAATTTTGAGGCCGGAGATTTTGGTTTTGATTCGCCATCTGGCGGAGAAGACTGGGATTTTGCGGTAAAGCTGCAGAACCAGGATATAAAAGGGGAATGCGCGTTTGATTTTGTATTCTCGGGCTGGCAAATGCCCTTTCCTTTGTTGTTTTCCGGATTTCACGACGTAGAACGCATTTCCAGTTTGGTTACGGCAAAAGAAACAGAACCGGATGACGACAAATGCGAAGAAGACGAAGATGAGGAAGACGATCACTACGCGTATGGAGAACACAAGGAAGATAAGGACGACAGGCCAAGCAAGGGGGATAAACCTGGTGAAAAAGGGGAGAAAGGAGATAAATGCGGCAAGGGAGATAAAGGAGACAAACCCGGCGAGAAAGGAGAAAAGGGTGAAAAGCCCGACGATAGGGATGATCACGAAGATGAATACGAAGACCTCCTTTCGCCAGAGGCTACGGAGGAGCAAGGAGAGGCTGTGGATAACTATAAGCAGGCTGTTGTTGAGGATGAAGAGGGGGTAGGACAAGATTTGCCGAATGAGGAGCTTGTTCAGGAAGAAAATCCAGAGCAAGAGGACGCAGATCTAGATGGGACAGCAGAGAATGTCCTACCAGATGAGGAATATGTGCAATAAAACACTTGCATTTCTTCACAGACGTGCTACACAGAAGGTATAGACAATCATTGATTGTATTTGTTCTTTCACATAAAAAAAGGTCAAAGTAAATAATAATTGATTGCGTAATAATAAGGACATATGGAAAAACGAATGTTTTTAGGAATTTTTAGCCTGGCTCTTGTTGCCAGTTTGGTAACTGGGACAAGCGCTTTTGCCCAAAGCATGGAGGAGGGCGGTGTGCAAGTTTCAGTAGATTCAGTTTCTGTGGAAGAGCAAGCGGTTGTGTTGCAAGCGATTTCCCAGCAGTTAGTTGAAATTGAAGCTGAAGTAAACCGGTTATCGCTGCGGGTAAGCAAGTATGTCTTAGAACAGCAGGCACTGGCCCTACAGCGGCAGGTAGAAGCGCTTGTTGCCGCGCAAGGGTCGGGTGTTGCTTCTTTGCCTCCTGTCGCGATAGAAACCGGTGAAAGTACGGTTATTCAGGAAGCGGCGTCAGCTCCTGTCGCGCAAGCCGAGGTTTCCAATGAATTAGATGAGTTGCCGGCGCCTATTGTGGGATCAAGCGATGATAACGAAGACCGGGGATTTTTTGCCGGGATCCGAAACGCTATGGGGAATTTAGGGGCTCCGGAACTGGTAACCGTGCTGATTCTCGCGGTGCTGGCGATTTTCGTGCTGGTACGGCGCGTTACTTCCAGAGATAGAAGAAAAGCGCCAGGCGCCGCTCCTGTTTCACCGAATACTCCACAACAAGAGCCGCAGGGCCAGCAAGCTTTGGACCAGCAGCGCCAGGACCTTCAAGAGCGCGTAGCTTGGAAATAACCCCTGTGCATAAGTTACTTGTGCGTATTCCTTGGTTTCGTGTATACTTAACGATATGAATAAAGAACAACTTTTGGAAGCTATGGCTTCCAGGGCAAAGATTACCAAGACACAGGCCAGAGAAGCTTTAGACGCGATTCTCGAGGGCATTACCGATTCCTTGAAAAAAGGGAAGACGGTAGCGCTTACCGGGTTTGGAACATTCCAAACATCAAAGCGTTCCGCGAGAGAAGGAAGGAATCCGGCTACGGGAGCGAAAATTAAAATCGCGGCAACCACCGTGCCAAAATTTAAAGCAGGAAAAAGCTTGAAAGACGCGGTAAGAAAGTAACAAAGGAAACTTTGAAACCAAAACCCGCCTTAACGGCGGGTTTTGGTTTGATGGTCGGGCTGCTGGGAATCGGACCCAGTCTACATCCACCCCATGGACGCGTACTACCGGTATACTACAGCCCGTTAAAGAAAAGCCCGCTAGGGGGCGGGCTTTTCCAATGTTACTTTGTTGCGGTTTTCATGCACTTGGTGCAGGCTTTTACGCGTCCTCCCCCAGGTAAAGCCAGCCATTGAAGATTTGGCTTCTGTTTATGTTTTGCAGTGGGGTTATACTTTCCGCGAAGTTTTACCAATCGCCAAGCAACATTTTTTGTTTTTCCGCAAATCGCGCATTCTTGTGCCATAAACCAAAGTATATCAAACTATTCCAATTTTGCAAGAGGTAACTCATTTTACCTTGTTCCATTTGGTTTACTATACCCGTACCCGTTTATCCTGCCCAATAGTTATTGACGAAAAGAATTGTGGTAACGGCAAAAAGCAAAATAGATACGAACATCCACGTATAGCGAAAGTATATGTTGGAGATCGAAGCAATAAGAATGTACATAGGAAATAATACAAGAATGTATCTTCCGATACTCATAAGCGTGCCCGTTACCAGGGCAACAAAAAGCGTAGCTGCCATGTAGCTTCCGTATGTTTTGCCAAACTTTTTAAACACAGCAATTGTGCAGGCAACCGCAATACATAGGAATAATACATCAAGTCCAAAGTGAACTATCGATGGATGCGTACTGAACATCAAATGGTCTATATTGGGCGAAAATATTCTTCCCCACGCAGCTTCAACTCGAAAAAATAGGATGGGATCTGCAAATGCGATTGCGTGGTATAAAAAGAAACCAAATAGTCCAACGATTGGAATTAATACTGGAAGAACTCGGGTATTAAAAAGTAATTTGAAAGAAAGATTTTTATGGCGAAGATACTCAAATATTAAAGGAAAAACCAAAAGCACTCCGGTTACTCTGGTAAGAGACGCAAGGAAAGCTGCCGTACCGGTTGAAAGGTTTTTCTTTTTCTTTGCGTAATAAATGGCAGCTACAGAAAGAAACAAAAATAAAGATTCTGTGTATACGGCATTAAGAAAAAATGCCGTGGGGAATATCAGCAAAAGTACTAGCGGAAGATGTGGGTCAACGTCGGGATGAAATTCTTTTGTAAGTTTATACAGGTATAAAAGCGCGAGAAAAAGAAAAGCGGAGCTTAAAATCCAGCCAGCCAGTACATAGTTTCCCAGAAGTATAAAACCTATAATAGCCATAAGCAACGGGTACAGCGGAAAGAATACGACATTCGCCAAGGCAGTGTCTTGCCGTAAATAATATCCGTGTTCTGCGATATCCACATACCAGTACGAGTCCCATCGCGAGTGCAAAGAAGCAATATTCCAGGTTTGCTCTTGTTGTACTTCGTTGGGGTTAATCCAAAAGTACGCGGTGTCTGGTTCAAGTGTAAAACGGTTTAAGGCGAAAAGAGCAAACAAGTTAACAATAACCATCCAGCCAACAAACAACACCACAATTTTCTGTACGTTACTCATTTATCTACTCTATCAAAAAAGGTAAATTTTTCCAGCTTTTTATGTTGGGGTACCTTGTAAGTGCGGTCGGCTGTACAAAGTACCCCATGTCAATAACTCAAGCGATCGCGGGGGTTATTGACCTACAACGTTTGTTTAAGATGTTTGACTATTTTTGTTCTAGCTTGTACCATAAACCCAATGAACAACATGCTTTCTGGAAAATACATACTCCCTTTTTCCGTGGCGGCAATCGTCCTGGTAATCGGCGGAGCTTTCGTATTCAGCCAGATGAACCAAAATCCAGAACCACAGGCGACGCCAAACCCAAGTCCATCCCCTACCCCGACACCAACCCCTCAAATCATTACTGTCCCAGAAATTCCCAAAGACTGGCAAGTCTATCGAAACGACGAGTTGGGGTTTGAGGTGAAGTATCCTTTCGGATGGGCAGTAAGCGATGATGGGGGTAGATTTTACAATGTTGCCTTGGAACAAACAGTAAAAGCTTTGATGCGAAAATGCCAAGAGAATGAGTATGCATTAGCCGAATGCGACGTACCGTATTTCGTAGACCCTTCTTTCACCGTATCGAGGTTCAACAACAGACAGGACTTAGACTTATTGGAGTTCTATGAGAAGAGTATTGATTCTTATCCGCAGAATAAGCCGCAGCAAACGGTACAATTTGGATCTTTTGAAATTGTTCGAGATCACGATTGGACTAGAAAAGGAACGGAGTATGTATTTTTCTTGAATCCATCAAGGGAGTTCGGAATCCTAGTGAGAAACGAAATAGGAGACAACGAATTATTTAATCAGTTTCTCGCTAGTTTTGAGTTCATAGAAAAATAGTAAGTATAAAAGTGTAAACAAACGAGCGGTGACTTTCGTCACCGCTCTTTGTATTACGTGAATGTGCTATTTTGTTATGGGTTCAATATCTCCTTTGCTAGTTGATATCTCTGTTGGTACAAAGCTTCTTTGTTGGCATCGCCATTGTATACGGCTGCAAGCTGGTACCAATCTTCTTGACCAGTATGTGCGAAATCTAAGGGAGTTGCCCAGATTTTGTTGCCTTCACTGTCTAGCTGACATAGCCGAGAATCATCCAGTCTCCTTTTGCATGTAGTATGATTCTTCATGTAATCGAAGAAACCTTTAACCTGATTGAACTCGTTTTGGGAGAACGCATTGAACATATCGGTCGCATTGTTGTAATCGAGATCTCCATAGTTGAATCCCATGATTTGCGGCCCGCCCACGGAGATAGATCGATAGGCCGCTTCTGCATTGGAGTTTTTAGCGCGTTCAAGGGCTTGATACCTTTCAGTTTGAAGGCCATTGGTTTTACGCCATCCATTATCGCCTGTCGCAGTATCGCAGCCAGCTTCTAGGTAGCAGAACCACTGGTTTGGGTGTGTGCCATTGTTGAAGTATCGGCTGATCTCAGGATGGGCATTACCCCATTCGTTCCAGAAGATGTGATTTTCGAAGTGGCAGGTACCCCATATATTGGACAGTAGAGTAACAAGAAATGTATGGTGAAAGAAGAGAAACGTAACCATTTCATACTTGTATGTCCACACCCCAAACCATCATTCGTCCAGAAGTCAGGCAGCAGATCATAGAACGAGT
>DASWIZ010000006.1:0-7898 GCA_036397395.1 Minisyncoccota bacterium | reverse complement strand
AAGTTTTTGCCCCTCGGGAACCGCGGGCGACCCGCCCAGTTTCTTTGCTATGCCGGGAGCAATTAATAATCCCGGAGGCACCTTGCCCGAATTTCCCGCGCCCTCTGCCAAAAGCTGGTTTATTCTTGCCCTTGTTTGCGGACCAACCTCGCCTATCTGGTCTATGCCAAACTTTGCCTGGAATTTTACTACCGCGGCTTTCGTAAGCGGGCCAAAAAATCCCGTTATTAACCCCTGGGGGTAAATAGAAGGGTCAGTCGCAAGAATTTCCTGCAACAGTTTTACGTCCTCCCCGCTTAACCCTTCGCGCAGCTGCCTTGCTTCCAGGCGAAGCTGCTGCACTTGTTGCTGCAAAGTTCCCTGCTGCCCCTGAAGCTGGTTAATCTGGTCTTTTATCTGCTGGATTTGCGCCAGCAACTGCTGAATTTGCGCCTGCAGCTGCACTATGGTATTTACTTCTTCCGTGCTGGTTGCGTCCTGGGCCGAGCTTATTGCCGGCATTACGCCAGCAACAAACAAGCTTACAGCCAGCACGCCGCCTAAAAATTTCTTTTTCATTTTTGTATTATATATTATGTTTATAAACGACTTACGGCTCAAGGTGTTACAACGCAACGCGTCAATGCAGCTTTTTTAGGATATCGGTAAGCTCCATGGGAAACAAAATGGTTACGCTTTTTTCGCGCGCGGCTTCCGACAGGGTTTCCAAATAGCGCAGCTTAATGGGTTCTGCTCCCAACACGTCGGCCGCCTCGCGCAGTTTGCCGGCCGCCTGGAACTCGCCTTCCGCCAAAATAATTTTTGCGCGGCGGATGCGTTCGGCCTCGGCCTGCTTTGCAATGGCGCGCTGCATGTCTTCCGGTGTTTCCACGTGCTTAATTTCCACGCCCATTACTTTTATGCCCCACGGGTCGGTTGCCTGGTCAATGGTTTGGTGCAATTGTTCGTTTAATTTTTCCCGCTCGCCGAGAAGCTCGTCGAACGTGGCCTTTCCCGTAATACTGCGCAAAGTGGTCTGGGAAATTTGCGACGTGGCAAGCAAAAAGTTTTCCACTTCCACCACCGCCCGAATAGGGTCAACCACCCGAAAGTACAACACGGCATCTACGTTTACTGGAATATTGTCCTGGGAAATAACGTCTTGCGCCGGCACGTCCAGCGTTATGGTGCGCAAATCCATTTTCTCCATTTTTTCAACAAGCGGAATTAAAACAAAAAGCCCGGGCCCGCGAACCCCAGCCAAACGGCCCAGCCGAAACACCACAGCCCGCTCGTATTCTCGCACAATGCGCAAAAACGCGAAAGCCAGCACAACCACAACCGCAATAAAAATGCCTAATATTTCCATATAATTTATTCTATCTCAATTATTTTATTCCGCCAAGCGGCTCCCGACACCAAAGAAAGCCGATACGCGGGCATGTCCAGATACTCTGCCAAAGCCTTAAGCACCGCCCTGTTTGCCAAACCCTTTTCCGGCGCCTCTGGCACCGCCACCTCAAAATGCGTTTGGTCGATCTGCTTCACCTCCGTCTTTCCCGCCCTCGCTTTTGCTTTTACGTAAACCTTTGTCATACCCTCATAGCTCCGGGGGCGGAGCTGGCAATGGGGCAAACTCTGCACTCTCCACATTGCTTAAACCTCTTAATTCTCCCATAAATTGAACAGCGTCAATTCCCGGCAGTAACTTAATCTCAAACCAGAGCCGCAATCTCTCTCCACCAATTTTTTGTAGCTCCTCGTCTGATAACGTAATCAGCCGGCGCATATATTCAAGCGAGTTTTTCATATGCGCGGATAGTAATTCTTCCATTGGCACATCTTCTGAACCACCTACAAACTTAATATGGATGACCTCCGCAAAATATCCTTCCGGTATCCCAGTTTTCTCTGAAGGCTGATTATTGATTGCTTGAGGTTGAGGCGAGGGTGTTGGCAAAGGAGTTTGAACTATTTGCTCATTCGAGCCGAACGGCCATGGCGAGGTCAACAGGAAAAACGCGGGAATTGAGAAGGCAATTATAAACAAGATAACTGTTCCCGCGCCAATCTTTTTCTTTTCATTCTCCTGTTGTTGCGGACTTTCGTCGCGCTCCTGTTCATTTGTCTCAAAATCGTCTGCCATATGCATTAGTATATCATGTTTCCCACACTTTGTCGGTGCGGTGGGTTTCTTGTACACTTTTTGCGGCGAATTCCGCAAAGCTCCAGTGTGCAAAGAATTCGGCGGCCGCTTTTTTGCCGCTTTCGTACAGGGCTTCTTTTTGCTCCATAGTCATGTCGAACTGCGTGGTTTGAATACCCAAAGTTCCAATGGGTATGGTGCGCAAAAAATTCGCGTCTTTAATATACCTGGCGTCGTGGGCTTCCATCATAGTCGCAAACAACGCGCCAAGCATGCTAATGGGCCCTTTTATATTACGCGGCTTGCCCTCGCTTGGCTCTACCAACTTGTAGCCGAACGTAGGATACAAGGCTGTGGCGTTTTCTACCTCTGGATCAAACAGCCATACCGGGTAATTGCTTAGCACTCCCCCATCTACCATATACGAAGAATGATTTTGCTTGTCTTTAAGTATAATGGGTTTGTAAAAATACGGAATGCTCATGCTCATTCGCACGGCGCGCGCCACGTCCAATTCGTCTGGATGTATGCCGTAATCCAACGCGTCCCACGGCAGCACAATAAGTTTGCCTCGCGCAATGTCCGAAGTTATTACCTGCAATTTGTAGCGGTATCGGGGCGCCAGCTCGGTATTTTCCTGCACCAGATCCCAAAACGTATGAATTCCTTTTTGTGCCAGCAAATCGCGTATCCAATGTTCAAAATAGTCGCCTTTATAAATCCCCTTCTCAAACAGCAAACTCAAAGGCTTTCCCGCCAATGGAATACTGCTTAAAAAACCGGCGTCTTGAAAACGCCGATAATCCAAAGCAAACATAATGTCTTTCATTTCGACAGACGCGTAGCCCGCAGCCACGAAAGCCGCCACAATAGCGCCCGCCGAAGTTCCCGCCACGTTGCAAAACTCGTATCCCTGTTGCAACGTAACGTCAACAGCACCCACCAAACCTGTGCCCTTTACTCCCCCGCCTTCAAACACCGCGTGTATTTTTTGGTTCATACATTTGTAGGACCCTTTTATTTTGTTGTTTTAGTACCCCTGTCCACTTCGTAGGTGTACACGGGATAGAATTTGAAATCAGAAAGTGGGTTCATAATATCTTACTATTTTAACCTCCTGGGAGTGGAGGAGGATTCTCGCGCTCTACAACCCTACAAACACCAGTTTCTACATTAACAAACGCTACCTCATGAAACCCACTTCTAGACTCACGCGTAGGGTTTGCTGTGACATAGAGACCAGCTTGGTTAGATGTTGGTATATCGGATATCAAACCATGCACAATAACAGGATTGATAAATTCCCCGACGCAGGATTTCATTATACTTAAAGCCTCCTTCTGTGTAAGCACGTGTTGAATTTCATGAAGTTGCCCTACCGTATTTTCTAGAGAAAGGCTTGGGAAAGTGGGAAAAGTATCACCAATACCAGTTGTATATTCTCCAATATTGTAGCGCCAAGTAACTTGAGTTCTGCCATTACGGAGTACTTTGCCACAGGTAAGCTTAAAATGACTGTCAAAATAGGAACCACTTACACCCAAAGCAAGAATACGCTGACGGGACTCTACTACAGAACTATTCGTTAAATCTGTTATATCTTTTTCTCCTTCTCGAAGATTGCAAACAAAATCACTAATCGTGCTGTAAAGACTGACTTCTTGCCCTTCATCCACAAACCGGAACGTGGCGAGGATTTGGTCAATTACCTTTGTATTCTCATCTCTTTTTTGGTCGTATCGCTGGCCATGATAAAGTCTAATGTATTCGTTTTCTCCAGACTTTTGTATAAAATAGTTCTTTTCGCCTATCCCTTCAAACGTGTTGTTTAAAATAAGGAATTCGTTATTGCCAAGTTTTTCCTGAGGCAAATCACCGGTCGCCTGCATATGCTGCATTCCAGAGCCAATTCCAAAAAACTCAAATGTTTCGCCTACGGCTCCTCCCACCGCTAGAATCATGCAATTATCGTGTCCTCCTTCTTCCTTAAACTTTTCGCATCGTTCTGTGTAACTCGCTGGCATAATTTGGTTGTCAACTACACTCCAATCTTCCGGATATTTCACCTCAAAGCCGTACTCGGCGTTTCGGTAGGTTTGCCAGTCGGAGGTGTCGATAGATGGTTGTTGGTTGTCGATTGTTTGTTGCTGACTTTGCTGGTCTGCAGGCGTGTGTGAAACCTGGTTTCGCACAACTCCCTGCAGCAACAGAATGCCGCCGACGGCGATCATTACCGCGACAACAGAGACAATGACTAACAGTTTAATTTCTGGCTTGAATTCGGCAAAAAAGCTCATTGCTCTATTATACGTGATGAAAATACACAACAAAAGAACCGCTATCCCCAGCGGTTCTTTGCGTTAGTAAAGACCTTTCATAAAACTCCGATGTCTTTCGCTTTTTGCGTATTGAACTGATAAATGCCTATAGGAAATACATCTTTTTCGGTATCCACTGGCCACACATAAATTCGATCGAAAAGATAAGTTGGGAAATCAGAATGATTTAGCGTGGCAAGATAAAGATTATCCGCATACTCTTTAAGATAGGCTGCTATACAACAGTCTACGATTGAAGGAGTAAGTTTTCTATTCCGCGCCACATACGCATTGGCAATTTTTAAAGCATCATAAACCACCTGTGGATCAAAGGGCATTTGCTCAAAAGCAAGAGTTTTTAAAAATTCAGTTCGCGCCTTTCGGTGTTCTGCTAAATGCGCGCCTCGAAGAAATTCAAACTCAATCATAGGAAAATAGGTAAGCGCGCACTCCGTTTCCTGAAAGAAACGTAAAAATCCTTCGAAGTTGTCGAAGTGTTCAAAAGAACGAGCTATTACGTTGGTATCAAGAAGAATAAACTTATTCGTTAGCCTCTCCTTCATCTCCTGAAATTCCATCATATTCCTTTTGAGAACCATAACCCATCTCTTTTTCTTTTTCCGTGTATTCCCGAATCTGGGTCGCGAGCTCACGTAATCTATCAATATTAATTGTTGTTTTTTGCTCTTCGTTCATATGTTCAGTATACCGCCACAAGACTCTTAGTCAAGCAGCATTATAGATATGTTTTTGTCCATTGTTGCGCAGCGCTTTTCTTCTTTCTTTATAATCCGGGACGGTTTGCGCCACAAGCTGCCAAAAGCGGGGCGAATGGTTTAGCTCTTGCAAGTGGCACAGTTCGTGCACCACAATGTAATCTGCCAAATGCTCTGGCAAAAACAAAATCCGGTAGCTAAAGTTTAAGTTTCCTTTCGTGGAACAACTCCCCCACCTGCTTTTGGTATTGCGTACGGCAACTCTGCCAAACGCAAAACCATACACGCCAACATACTTTTCTATTCTCTGCAAAATAACCGCGCGCGCCTGCTCTTTATTTCGGGCATAGTGCCGTGTAACACTTGTGCGCTTTCTCCTGCGGACACGCCGTCGTCTTCGCCAAAACATACTTACTTTATACCAGAAACATCAACAAAAACCCACTGTCCATGAAACCCACTGTCCACCCCTGGGGTGGACAGTGGGTTTCATGGACAGTGGTGTTTTTACTCTTGCGGTGTTTGCGAATCTGGAGCTTGTTTGGGCTCCAATTCTTTTGCTGCTCTGGCAAATGCTTCCGCGAATTCCACGATATGGTCGTCGAACACGCGAATGTCCCTTCGCTCGCGCTGCCCGTCCTTGCCTAGCTTCGACTCGGTAATGTTTAGGTATTTGTCGCCGTTTGGCGTTTGCTTAATGTCAAAAAAGTATTTCCTCTGGCCGGCAGACAGCCTTTCTGAATGGAGCTCGTTTTCCATAAAATGTTTCCTGGCAATCTTAAATTTATATGCAGACCGCCTCCTTTATACCGCGTCCTTGCAAAAATGCAACCCCCTATCCTACCAATTTTTTATAGGCGGCCCCGCTTATAAGGCTGAACCTCTCGTCAATTCCGCTCCTTCGCGTTTTTGCTCAACAGATACAAACGCAGCAAACGAAGACGTTCGTAAGAAATATCGTGGCCGCGGCGCTGCAAAAAATACTTTACAGGAGCAAGCTTTGCAAATCCGTGTTTCGCGGCGGCCTCGTCCAGTACCGTAAGCAGTTTTTTATTTGGAGCCAAATACGAAAAATCAAATAGTATCCCCTGCTCCAGCAATTTTTCTGCATGTCCCGCTATGGTGTCTATGGTTACACCTCGCGTTCGAGCTATGGTTTGCAATTTTATCCCCCGCTCGAGCAATTCTTTTGTTTGACTAAGCGTATTTTGTTTTTGCCTTATTCGTGCTTTTTTCGGATGTACGCTGGGTTCCACTACTCCCCCGCTTTTACGGATAAAATTTTCGTGGCGGGCTCGCACATCGCTCATAGACAACGTATCCAGCCGCTGTTTAGCTAACTCCGAACGCTTTTGGAGCACGCTGTCTGCCGTTACAATGCGATTGTCCACCACAAGCGCCATATCGTTAAACCCCCGCAAGTACAGCCCCGAGATTTCCCGCACGCGAGAAAGCGCCACATACCCCTGCCCGGGCACAAAACACGCAGAAAGGTCCATTTCCGCCTCGTCGAGACTCATACCCTGGCTTTTGTGCACGGTAATGGCCCAAGCCAGGCGCAAGGGCACCTGCCGGATTTCAGCCAATACTTTATCGTCTTCTTCGCGCTTCCAGCTTACGGATTCGGCAACCACGGTCCTACCCTGCCTTGTTTTTACCACAGGCCCTTTTGTTTCAAACCCGACCACCGCCCCCTGCGTACCGTTTACGTATTGGCCGCCGTGGTCGTTTTTTACAAACATAACTTCAGCCCCTTTTTTAAGCGCCAGTTTTCCCGGAGCCAGACATCCGCGCATTAAAGATTCCACGTGCTGGGCCTTTCCCGCCTTTTGCATAACAAACGTTTTCTCCGGCGCTTTCAGCTGGCCAAGATGTTCTTCGTTTAAACGGTCCACGTCAACATTATGCGTATACAAACGAAGCAGCGTTTTTGACCGCGAAAACTCTTGCGCATTCCTGGCTTCAAGCATCTGGCGCATGGATTCTGTTACGCGGCCCTTGCGAATGGCCGACAACAGCTCCAAAAACTCGCTGCCCCCTTGGCGGAACTGTTCGGTTAAATAGCACACCAACGGATTCATATTCTTCCACGCGGCAGACTCAAAGGCATACGTATACGAACTCCCGGCGCGCGCTACGGGCGGCAGCTGGAAAAAATCGCCGCAGCACACCACTTGCACGCCCCCAAACGGCGCGTCGTTCCTGCGAATGTGCCGTAACACCCGGTCTAACATGTCAAAAAACTCCCCGGACAGCATAGAGATTTCGTCTATAATAAGAACCTGCGCGTCGTTTAGCCTGTTCCATACGGGCCTTTTTTGCTCCATACGTTCCAAGTCGTATTCGCCAAGCCGCTCTTTTACGCCCAAGCCAGACCAGGAATGTATGGTAATGCCTTGCACGTGCGTGGCGGCAATGCCCGTGGAAGCGCAAACCGCGTGCTCAATTTCGTGTTCTTGCAACCACGCGATATATTGGTTTAGCACGTAGGTTTTGCCCGTGCCCGCCTCGCCCGTAAGGTACACGGAATACCCCATTTTTAAAATATCCATCGCCTGCGCTTGAGTCATAACGTATTCATTGTACCCCTCCGGGCGCGTTTAAGGCAAACAAAGAAAAAACTGGTACGGTCTAACCTCGCACAAAAAGAAAAGCGGCCGGTCGAGAAGCCGCTTTTCTTCGCAGTAAAACTGTCAGCTTTCGTATGTTGAATGTGTAATCCCCCGTTTCAATTATATA
>DASWIZ010000005.1:0-26008 GCA_036397395.1 Minisyncoccota bacterium | reverse complement strand
TGCCCTATTTGCCAAGCGGATACGAAGGTTACAAACTCAAGAAATGCCGAGCACGGCAGGGCGGTAAAAAGACGCCGATGGTGTACTTTATGTGGTCGCAGGTTTACCACATACGAACGTTTGGAGCTTTTGGGCATTGAAGTTATCAAGCGCAACGGGCAAAAAGAGGGATTTTCTCGCCATAAGTTAGAATCTGGCATTCGCAAAGCCTTGGAAAAGCGCCCGTGTACCGAAGAACAGCTCCAAAAACTGGTTTCTAGCATTGAAAGCGATATTTTTGACCTTGAGAAAGAGTCGGTAGAATCGGCCCGGATTGGCCAAACAGTATTGTCTCACTTGCAGCAGTTCGATAAAGTCGCGTATTTGCGGTTTGCTTCCGTGTACCGCAATTTTAAAACCCCCAAAGCTTTTGAAAAGGAAATTCAAAAGCTTCAAAAAAAGTCATAATAAAACTTTTTACCTCTTCCCTTATGCGAGTTTCTCAAGAACAAAAAGACCAAACAAACCGCTCCTTTTCAGAAAACGCCCTAAAGATGATGCAAAAAAGGTACTTAATGCCGTATGACGAAGGCGGACAGGAAACTCCCGCCGACATGTTTGAACGCGTTGCGAACGCTTTGGCCGAGGTAGAAAAAAATTATGGAAAAGACCAGGCCGGCGTAGACCGCGTAGCAAAGGACTTCTTTTCCATTATGGCTTTAAAAGAGTATACGCCCGCTGGCCGTACTTTAACCAACGCTGGCGGAGAAACTCCGCTTATCGCAAACTGTATTGTGCTTCGCATAGAAGATTCTATGGAAAGCATTTTCCAAACGCTCAAAGAGGCGGCGCTTCTTCAACAGGCAGGGTGCGGGCTTGGGTTTGATTTATCTGAAATGCGGCCGGCAAACTCGACCACGAAAAAGTCGCGCGGGAAGGCTTCGGGGCCCGTAACGTTTTTGTCTGTGTACGACAAAGCGTTTAGCACCATAAAACAGCAGGGCAGGCATGGGGCGAATATGGCCATGATGCGGGTGGACCACCCCGACGTGCTCGATTTTATTGAATGTAAAAAAATAGAAGGGGATATTCGCAATTTTAACATTTCCGTTACCGTAACCGACGAGTTTATGCGACAACTCGAGGAAAATCCGAATTCCCTATGGCTTGCGCAATTTAAAGGCAAAAAAATGAAGCCGCATCGCGTGCTGCGCCATCCGAACGGCGCCGTATATGAGTCCCAAGAGATAGATATTACCGTACAAGAGCTGTTTGACACGCTCGTAGAGCATGCCTGGGAAAACGGGGAGCCCGGCATTGCCTTCATTGATACGGTAAATCGAAGCAATCCGCTGCCCGAACTCGGACCATTAGCTGCTTCTAACCCGTGCGGCGAACAACAATTGCACCCATACGACAATTGCAATCTCGGTTCCATTAATCTTGCCACATTTGTGGAGAATAAAAACGTTGCATGGGAACGACTTCGATTTGTAACGAGAACTGCGGCGCGCCTTATGGATAACGTCATTGATCTATTTGACTTTCCAGTGCCTCAAGTAACCGAACTCGCGCAAAAGAACCGAAGAATCGGCCTGGGTATTATGGGGTTTGGCGATATGCTCTACCAGCTGGGTATTCGATATGATTCTGCAGAGGGGCTTGCGACAGCAGAGAAAGTAATGGGTTTCGTCAACGAAGAGGCGTACAAAATGTCGCAGGAATTAGCAGAAGAAAAAGGTATATTTCCCAATTATGAAAAAAGCATCTTTGCCAAGAAAGACGCTCCCCATTCTGCGGCTCAAGAATACGGTATAGGCAAGAAGATGAGGAATGCGGCCTTAACCACGGTAGCTCCTACCGGATCCATTTCTATGATGATGGATTGTTCTTCGGGCGTTGAGCCAAACTTCGCGTTAGCGTATGTAAAACAAGATAAAGACGGCCAGCAATACCGGTATTTTAACAAGTATTTCCAGGAGGCGCTTGACGCCCTGCAGCTTGCAGGGGACCAGCAAAAGGAAATTATGGACGGAGTAATGCAAAAAGGCAGCATTCAAAGCATAAGCTGGCTTCCGCAGGAAATTCGGGATACGTTTGTGGTGGCAATGGACATTTCAGGGCAATCGCATATGGAAATGCAGGCCGCTTTTCAGCGCCACGTGGACAACTCTATTTCCAAAACCATTAACTTTTCTAATTCCGCGACCAAAGAGCAGGTTGCAGACAGCTTTATTTCCGCGTGGAAGCTTGGGTGCAAGAGTGCCACCGTGTACCGAGACGGCTCAAGGCAGATCCAAATTTTAAACGTGGGAAATGGAGACCACATTGTTTCCACCACCGAAAAGCCCGGAACACAACAAAAAACGGCCCAGCAGGCAAAGCAAGCGTTTCCTGGCGTGGTTCCAAGAAAACGCCCGGAAGTTATGGCAGGCAAAACCTATCGCATGAAAACAGGATACGGCAATTTGTACATTACTATTAATGACGACGAAGAAGGAAAGCCGTTTGAGGTGTTTGCCACTATTGGAAAAAGCGGAGGGTTCTTCCAAGAGCAGTCAGAAGCAATCTGCAAGCTTTCTTCTCTTGCTTTGCGGGCAGGCATTCGGGTTGACGAAGTAATTTCAGACTTAAAAGGAATTCGAGGACCCATGCCCATATTTACGGAAAAGGGTACTGTGCTTTCCTTGCCAGACGCCATTGGCAGGGTGCTGGAAGAGCATGTGACAGGGGTGCGAGATGTGGAAGATTTGCTGTCGCGCCCCGAAGGCCAGGAAGTGTTTGCGTTCGCGAAAGAAGACGCGCCTTCTATAGCAGATTTTGGGTTTATGCCGGGATGTCCGGATTGCGGAGCGCAACTTACTATGGCAGAGGGCTGCATTAGCTGCAGGGAATGTGGATTTAGCCGTTGCAGCTGATAGGTATGGGACTATTTTACACCGGCAAGGGCGATAAGGGAACTTCGCAGGTTGGAAAAAAGAAAATTCCCAAAGATTCACCTATTTTAGAGGCTTTGGGTGATTTAGATGAATTGAACAGTTTAGTTGGGGTTACCAGAAGCGGCTTTAAAGATAAACAGTTGCAGGCAAAGTTAAAACATGTGCAAGAAGCGTTATTTATTATCCAGGCCAGGGTCGCCTGGATAATGTTTCCAGAGCATACAGCGAAAGTCCTTGCCAAAAAGCGTATTTTGGAGTTAGAACAAGAGATAGACGCCATTGAGGCAAAAATACAGCCAGGGCGAGGTTTTATTATCCCGGGCGAAAATCCTATAGCAGCCCAGCTAGACTATGCCAGGGCAGTAAGCCGCAGGGTAGAGCGCAAAATAGACACCCTGCACAAAAAGCACCCCCTGCCCCCGGAAATTCTTGCGTATATGAACCGCCTTTCGAGCTATTTGTACGCCTTAGCCCGATTTGAAATTTTTACATCAAAGATCAAAGAATCCCGACCTAGCTATCGCTAGAATTCCAAATTCCTAATTTTTAATTTCTAATCAAATCCCAATGTTTAAAATTTCAAAAGTAACCTTCTCCCTAGTTTTTCTAGCAATATTAATCTCCGCACCTATAGCGGCACTACAGGCACAAGAAGCGGTAGAGACAGATCCTGTGGTTGTTGAGTTTCATGAAACCGAACAGGCGACACAAGCAGGAGGGACATTCAATTTTTTAATTACACTTGCGGTAGTCTTTTTGCCTTATATCGTAATTATTGGATTGCCAATTGCGGCCATTGTAATTATTTTTATCGTTTGGAAGAAAAAGAAACATAAAAGGTATGAACAATAGGTTTGCATTGATTTTTCTAGTAACGATTATCGGAATAAGCATAGCGGCCCGACTTCTTCCGCATGCGCCGAATTTTACGCCTATTGCGGCTTTAGCGCTTTTTGCGGGCGTATACGCCTCGAAAGTGTCAAAATGGTACCTATTTACCCCTTTGGTGGCAATGGCTCTGTCAGACGTATTTGTGGGCTTTTACGAGCCAAAAACCATGGCAGTGGTGTACGCCAGCTTTTTCGCCATAGCCCTTATCGGTTTCCTTGCCCGCATGTTTGAAGTCAAACTTCAAACAGTGGCGCTGGCTACCCTTTTGGGTTCTGTGCTATTTTATCTTACCACCAACTTTGCCGTATGGGCGTTTTCCGGTATGTACGCGCCCACCTTTAACGGCCTTATGCTTTCTTACTATATGGCCCTGCCATTCTTGAAATTCACGCTTCTGGGCGACCTTTTTTATACGGCTCTCTTCTTCGGATCGTATGAGCTAGTTCGTGCTTATGTGCCAAAATTTGGTACAATTAACGTATGGAATCAAGATCGATCCAACAACTAAATATTCCTACGGTAACAAAAAAGAATGCTTTACCTGATTTTGAATATGGAATGGTTTGGGAAGATCCTATAAGTGGACATAGGGTTGGTTGTCTTGACGTTTCAAATCAGGCGGATGTCCAAAGATTAATGAAGGATGGAGAAGCGATGCTTGCTATTCAAGACCCTCCTTACAATGTCGATATAAATGACGAGTTCGGAAACTTACCCTTGGATCAATATATTGCCTGGTCTGATAAATGGATTGACAATACAATTTCTGCGTTGGCTGCAAACGCTTCCCTTTATGTCTGGCTTGGCTCAGATATTCGAAAAGATTTTCAGCCTCTTCCTGATTTTATAATCATGATGCGCCAAAAACCCCTAAAAGCGCGCAACTTTATTACAATGAGGAACCAAAGAGGTTACGGAACGCAGAAGAATTGGATGGCAATTAGACAGGAACTTTTGTACTACTTGAAGGGAGATCCTGTATTTAATGTCGAAGCAGAATATACAGATATCCCCAAAAAAACCAAGGGATATTATAAAAAAGTTGGCGGGCATATTACTGAAAACTTTGAACGAAGTAAATCGGAAACAATACGCGCCGGGAACGTATGGCACGATATCCAGCAAGTTTTCTACCTAATGCATGAAAATGTGGAGGGGTTTTTTGCGCAAAAACCACTGAAATCTGCAAAAAGGATAATCGAAGCGAGTAGCAACCAAGACGATTTGGTGGTCGATTTCTTTAGTCACTCTGGAGCGACACTGCTTCAAGCAGAAATAAGCAAACGAAGATGCTATACGATGGATATAAACCCTTTATATTGCAAAGTTACGGTCGCACGCCTTCTTCACTATAGGAGAACCGGAGAATTGGGGTGGGGACGGACTAAAATAATAGAAGGTGGAAAGTTGGCAGTGAACGACGAAAAGTTGCTTGGGTCACCGACTTTGCTTGATTTTTTGTAAAGTGTATGGACAAAAGAAAGCTGGATAGAAAGCTCAACGAATGGGCTAAAAACCTGTCAGAGAAAGACCGCAAAATATTTTTGGCGCGCCTTTCTGGATTAAAGTCTGTTTACCCGTTTAACGAGTATGAATATCGGCTGATGTATCTCCTCGATAAAGAGATACTTACTTTCCAAGAATACGAAGCATTGCGAGATGCCTATGTAAACGCCAATCCATATTTACATCTGTATAGCGTTGCCCCGCGTGTGTTCGGAGAAATATGGGCACAGCAACACTTAGTTGACCTCGACTCTCGATTCCAAAAACCATCAAAAGGTGTCGATAAAAAGTATTCGGGAGATTACGACCTTTATCTTAAAAACGGAAAACGAATAATAAAAATCGAAGTAAAAGCATCGCGTGCCATTAACACGAAGCTTCGAGGAGGACTTGAAACAAAAGCGTTGAGTTTTAAGTCTAAAGAGCCATTTTGGATGAATTTTCAGCAGTTAAAGCTCGATATGGCAGATGCGTTTGTTTTTATCGGCGTTTGGATAGATAAAGTATTATATTGGGTTCTAACAAATGATGAAATCGAAAATCACCCGACCCGAAGCCACCAACATCGAGGAGGGATTGAGTTTCAGATAGGAATCACGAACCAAAATCTCAATGAGTTTAACCAATTCCTAGTTCCTCCCAAAAATTTGGTAAAAGTAATTCTAAATAAGACAAAGAAATGATCCGATGGATAAAAATTCTAAAATTTTAGCATGGGTTATTGAAAGTGTTTTACTAACCCTCTTGATTATTGGATTTTTTAAGGAGACTGAAAAAGTGTATATGGTAATATTAGTAGCGGGAGTAGTGGGAGTGCTTGCGGTTGTTGGAATGAGAAAGATTGACTTTGTAAAATTGCTGGGTATTGTAGAAGTAGGGAAACAAGTGGGGAAGATAAATGATAATCTTGAGCGATTGATCAATATCCAGCAAAGCCAAAAGCAGGAAATTAATATAAACTTGGGTAAAAGAGATAGTCCAACCCAAGATATAAGTAATAAATATACTATTAAACATGGACAACCTCCAACAGCCGCAGCAAAGGCAAATTCAAATTAAGGCGCAAGACCAGGATTTAAAGGGAAAGTATTCCAATTTAATGCAAATTACGCACACGCAAGAAGAGTTTGTGCTGGACTTTTTCCTGGTGGTGCCGCCCCAGGGCACGCTAACAAGCAGGGTAGTGTTAAGCCCGGGCCATTTGAAGCGAATGCTTGCCGCTTTGCAAGACAACGTAGAAAAATACGAAAGCAAATTCGGCAAAATCCAGCAAGCCCAATCTCCAGAAACTCCCTTAGGATTTAGTGCTCAATAGAAAAACAAAACCACCCCATATGGGGTGGTTTTGTTTTGGAGCGGGAGACGGGAATCGAACCCGCATACCCTGATTGGCAACCAGGTGCACTACCACTGTGCTACTCCCGCCTTCGCCAGCCATAGCTGGCTTCGGCGGGCAAAGCCCGCAGCCAGCGACGGCTGGATGGTGCCTTGGGAGGGAATTGAACCCCCGACACGAGGCTCTTCCGAGCTATTTTTCCTGAATTACTCCAGGGATCGGACTATATTATCACCCCGCAAAAGCGCGTTTTGTCATTGCGGGGGTTGGGCGCTTCGCCCGACTTACGTCGGACTACTCCCTTTCGGGATAGTCTCTACACCTTCCCCGACGTGCCGTCGGGGCTTGGCTCGGGATTGTCCTGCAATATGTTTAGGATTTCCCCGAATTCACCCAATTTTTCACCTAATATTACTACTAGGGGGCCCGAAGTTCAGGCCACTGCTCTACCACTGAGCTACCAAGGCATATAAGTTTTTGATGTACTTAATTCTACTATTTTCTCTGTCCAGCCTTTCAATTTCAGAAGAAGTTCTGTACTACAAATATAAACATCAAACGTTCCAAATGGCAAGGAGTCTTTCTGGTTTGTGCTAGCTTTGTTTGGCTTGCGGTATGTTTTGTAAAATCGTTCTAGAGGTATCCCAGATACTTGAGACCAATATCGTTCCGCTTCTTTATGGTCAAGGTGTGGATGGATATGGATATACCCGCGAAACCTTTCTTCAGGAACTTTGCATATTTGTTTAAAGAAATTCATCATTACCTGAATCATGTGGGGGTCGCTATTTGAAAATCGTACTATTCCCTTAGTTTTTCCACCCTCACCCCAGTAAAGCGCTACGCCAATAAGGAACAGATGATTTTTCGAAAGCCTGATAATTTCTTTTTTTGCTCCATCAACAATTTTCTGCCGTCGAGCACTTTCATTAGACAACCTTGTTGTCCTGCGTTTTTCTATTATCGCTTTTTTAGTACCTCTCGCAGAAAGTTCTTGTTTTTGATCTTCTGTTAATGGTATGTTGCGTACCCACAAGCTGACACTTCCCTTTCCGACCCCTAATTTGCGATAAATATCATTAATCGAATATCCCTGACGACGAAGTTTAATTGCAAGGTTCTTTTCTTTTGTTTTCATAACAGAACCGGTTACTTATATATTACATATAGTATAACACTAAAGTTTTGTTATGAAAATGTGCGCGCGCTTGGATTCGAACCAAGGGCCTTTTGTGTGTAAAACAAACGCTCTAGCCAACTGAGCTACGCGCGCGTTTACCTTCAATAAATGAAGGGTGCGGACGGTGGGACTTGAACCCACAAGGGCTTGCGCCCACAAACACCTCAAGCTTGCGCGTATACCAATTCCGCCACGTCCGCAAAACTACGCTTCTTTCCCGCCCAAACCAGCTTCGTTGGATTGTGGCGGGCCCATCTCAATACCCTCGGAGCTTTGGGCGGGTTTCTCCTCTGGCGCTACAACTTCCACGCCAAGAGCTCTTGCTTTTAGGCGCGCTTTCTTGCCCGTTACGTCCCGTAAGTAATACAGTTTTGCACGCCTCACTTTTGCCCGTTTTACGATTTCGATTTTTTGGATAAACGGCGCGTGTAAAGGGAAAATTCTTTCCACCGGGACATTCTGGCTTATTTTGCGCACGGTTATGGTGGCGCTTATGCCTTTACCGTGTTTTCGTGCTAAAATAACTCCCTCGAATACCTGGACGCGTTCTTTCCCCCCCTCTTTGATTTTTTGGTGTACGCGAACCGTATCTCCGGGTTGTATGTCGGCAAGCTGTGTCTTTAACGATTCTTGAACAATGGTTTCAGTTGTCATATGGTTGTAATGCGTTTACTACTTGCTGTAAATCTGGGGGAAGTTCTGAAGTAAATTTTTGCCCCTGTATTGCAAGATAGCTTGCGTGAAGAAATTGCCTATAAAGACCCCTTGGCGTTTGCTGGTTTTTAAACCCATACAGTTTGTCTGCCGCTATGGGATGTCCTATGGACACCATGTGCGCCCGAATCTGGTGTTTTCTTCCGGTTTTGGGCGTTGCTTCAAGCAATGTGTATCCCTCAAATCGTTGCAGAACTTTCCATTCGGTGAGCGCCTCGCGCCGTCCCTCTTTGGGTTCGTTTAAAGGGTATGTTCGTTGTTTTCTGCGGTCGGCCGGCGACCTGGCAAGAAGCGTGTGGATCGTTCCACTGTTTTCCCTGAAACTGCCTTCCACGAGGCAGATATAGCGTTTTTCTACCTTGCGTTCCTTAAACTGTTTTTGAAGAAATTCGAGCGTTTCTTGGTTCTTTGCAAGCAGCAAAACTCCTGAAGTGTCTTTGTCTAATCGGTGCGCCGGGGTGTATCCCAGTTGCTCTGCTGTCTGTTCAACAGTCAAGCCAGGCGGTTTGTCTGCAACCAATAGCGTACCACGTTCTGCAAGAATTTTCAACCCCGCACCTTTCTGGCTCGATTTCTCAATTATCATGGTAGTTTTAGCTAAAAAAGTGCGGGGTCAAGGCCATGCAAGTAGGATAAGTGGGCGGTACAGGGATCGAACCTGTCACCTCAACAATGTCAATGTTGCGCTCTAACCATATGAGCTAACCGCCCTCCGCCTCGCCCTCGCTTTCGCCGCCGCAATTTTTCATGCCAGCGAGGTTGGTGCACAACCAAACCATTATTACAATAACTTCTCTAACCTTTCAAGTAAACTTCTCAAATTGGAATTACAAATTTCATTTGTTGGAATCGCAAAATTGCCTTCCGAAATATAATCATGATCTGAATGTCCCACAAATCTATTCCTGTTCTCTATTATTTTTTTGATTATTTCTTCTTGCTCTATATTCTTAACTTCTTGATTTTGCGAAAAAGCATTATTAAACGAAATAGTACGACTATCTTTATCAAATAATCCTGCAACTCTTATAACCAAATAGTCTTGGATCATTCTCTTGAGTGCGCCGAGATGATTCACATCCGCGTTTGATTCTGGGCTCATTCCCGCAGCCAACTCTTTATTTATTTTGCACAGTTCATCAAAAGCGGTTTTGCAGTTTTCAACAACATATTTTAGATAGCCATGCATATCTTATTTCGGTACAATTCACAATTTTTGAGTTATCTAAAAAACAGAATAATTAAAATAATAATTAAGAGTAGGATAGCTTTATTCGGCAATATTCTCTCCAAAGAATTTAACAAATTATTGAAACTGCGAACATAAGGTGGAACAAAGAGATTGACAAATGGGTTTTCACCCGTGGCCAGTAGAGCATTAATATGGTTTTCATCCTCCATATCTTCAGCTAAGTACACAACTTTTTCTTCATTGCTAAATGGTTTAACCTTTTTACTCAAAATGTAGCACAACTTTCCATTACCTTGCTCGAATATCCTTTCGATAAAATTGCCACGTACAACGCTTCCGTCATCGTATCTAACAAAGCCTCCCACGTGTTTGTTTTCTTTTATTAGGGCACTTAATTTTGCGGACATGTTTTTTATAAATCATCAACATTCATTCCAAGAGCTTTTGCAAATTTCTGGAGAGAATCAAACGTTGGATTCTGGTTTTTTATACCTACCCCGTAGGGAGGTTACCCTCCTTATGGTGCGCGTGGATGGATTCGAACCTCTGAACCTTCACAATGTCAATGTGACGCTCTAAACAGCTGAGCTACGCGCCCTGATAAATTGTGGGCCAGGAGGGATTCGAACCCCCGACCATCCGGATATAAGCCGGACGCTCTAACCAACTGAGCTACTGGCCCCATCTTGTTTATCTACTATATGTACTAGCAATTGCCTTAATGCCCATCATAACTTTCTCCTTAAGAGGTACACTGCCTACCCCGATATTGCAAGTTCCATGGCCAAATCCTCCTTTATAGTTTACGCGTTCGCTCGAATTCATTTTAACGTATGGAGGAGAAAATTGAGAAATTGGAATTCGGAGTATTGCTGCCCAATAAGTAGTTTCTTTTAAAATATCCATATCTTTATAGAGATGTAGTCTAACGTTTAGTTTGCTCCTGGGGACTCCTAAATGTTTTAGCCACTCTATAAAAAACTGGATCATTACAGGATTTGTATTTGCAAGTTTAAGAGCTGATGTTCCAGCTTTTGTACCTTCACCCCAATAAAGGCATAGGCCCGCAACGAAGAGTTCTTTGTCGGTTAAGGGCAATAGCTGTTTCTTTTCCTCTTCGTAAATTTTCTGAAGTCTTTCCTCTCTTTTCCTACTCATTGTTTGGCGAAATTTCTCTATGCGTTCTTCATTCCAGTCTCTGAGTTCGCGTATTCTCTCCTTTGAAAGGGGGTAGTCTTGCAGCCAGTAACTCAAGGTGCTCTTGCTTATGCCAAGAGTCTTCTTAATCTGACTGTAACTTTGCCCTTGTTTCCGTAGTTTGAGCGCCTCTTCTCTTTCTTTAAGCCTTGCCATACTCGAACTAGTGAATTTGTTATTTTAGTAACCCTTCATTAGTCCAGTATAGCATTGTTGCGCGAGAGCCACAATGGCTACGTGCCCTTTTTTCGAGGCAAGGGTTTGCCCACAAGTTCCTCAAACTCCTCGCGCTCAATTGTTTCCTTTTCTACCAGAACTTTGGCTATGTTGTCCAGGGTTCTGCGTTTTTGCCGCAGTACACGGTCTGCTACTTTTCTGGCGTCTTCAATAAGTTTAGCAACCTCTTTGTCTATTTCCAGAGCCGTGGTTTCAGAGTAGTTTTTGGAAGCCTCTATGTCCCTTCCCAAAAAAGGCATGTGCTCCCGTTCACCGAATGTTACCGGGCCCAGTTTTTCAGACATTCCGTAATCTTTTATAATGCTTCTCGCGATTTCGGAAGCTTTTTCCAGATCATTGCTTGGCCCCGTACTTACATCTCCAAAGACCAGTTTTTCTGCGACATACCCGCCAAGTAGTACGGCAAGCTCGTCGAGAAATTCGGCACGAGATTTCATGTGTTTGTCTTCTGAAGGAAGTTTTAGGGTATATCCTCCGGCTCTGCCGCGGGAAATAATGGAAATTTTGCGTACAGGATCCACGTTTTTTAACGATGCGGCCACAAGCGCGTGCCCGCCTTCGTGGTAGGCGGTAATCCCCTTCTCTTTTTTGGAAAGCACGTGGCTTTTTCGTTCCGGACCAAGCAATACTTTGTCTATGGATTCAAACAGTTCAGACTGGGAAACTTTTGCTTTGCTTCTGCGGGCAGCCAAAATGGCGGCTTCGTTCATTAAGTTTGCCAAATCTGCCCCCGAAAATCCGGGGGTGCGTTCCGCTATTTCTCGAAGCCGCACGCCGTCTGCCAAAGGTTTGCCTTCCGCGTGAATTTTCAAAATTTGATCCCGGTCGTTCACGTCGGGAAGGTCCAAAATAATCGTGCGATCAAATCTGCCAGGCCGGAGCAGCGCGGGATCCAGGACATCAGGCCGATTTGTAGCCCCCATCACTATCTGTGTGTCGTCGCGCTCAAAACCGTCCATTTCCACTAAAATTTGGTTTAAGGTTTGTTCCCGTTCGTCGTGCCCGCCGCCAAAACCAAATCCGCGCGTGCGTCCAATAGCGTCGAGTTCGTCTATAAAAATAATCGAACGCCCCGCCTTTTTTGCCGTCTGGAATAAATCCCTCACGCGACTCGATCCAACTCCTACGAACATTTCAATAAATTCAGAACCCGAAGCGGAAAAGAACGACACTCCAGCCTCACTGGCGACAGCTTTTGCCAATAAAGTTTTTCCGGTACCCGGAGGTCCTACCAATAATACCCCGCGCGGGATTTTTGCCCCCATTTGCAAATACTTTTTGGGGAACTTTAGGAAATCTACCACTTCCTGGACTTCTTCTTTTGCTTCTTTTAACCCGGCGACATCCTTAAAACTTACTTTTTGTTTCAATTGTCCTTCCGCCCCAAATAACTTTGCCCTGGCTTTGGTAAAGTCAAAGGCCTGGCCAATACCGCTCCGGGCTTGCCTGAACATAAACCAGAAAAACAAAAAGAAAATAAACAAAGGCAGCAAAATAAAAGCCAAAGGCCCCACAAGAGCGGCAAAACCGCTTTCTTCCCTGGGTTCGATATTGACTTTGTTAAGCTTTTCTGGTTCAACGCCGAGGTCCAAAAAGGTGCCCGCCAACTGTCCTTCCGCTTCTTTGGTAGATTCCTTTGTGCCGCCGCCCGCGTAGGTAATCGTAAGTTTGGTTCCGGAAACAACTATTTTTTCCACCTGTTCTTCCTGGATACTTGCAGCAAGTTCAGAAAGCGAAACGCGCTCTACTTGTTGAAAGGGATCTGAAAAGAGCGCGAACAGCGCGGATATGGTTAACAAAATTGCCACAACCAATACAAAGTTTTTCGATAGTTTCTTCATACGGCTTATGATAGCATAAAAAACATGGTTTCTTCAACCGTTTTCTTTATTCTGTTTTTGGTGTTCTTCGTTTATCCATTTGGCGCATACGCGCAACTTATAATAAACGAGGTGGCCTGGATGGGGACTCCGATACAGGGGGTGGATTCAAGGCAGTGGTGGCGACATGAGTGGATCGAGCTGTATAATGCGTCCGATACCGACATATCGGTTGCGGGCTGGAGTATAGAATTGTACCGAGAAAATCTTGACTACAAAATTCCATTGCGCGGCAGGATTGCGGCAAAGGACTATTTTGTTGTTGCGGCTTCTCCTCGAATAAACGAGGCAGACGTAAATTATGCAACACTTGCCGGGAAGTTCGTGAATTCGGGACAAAGGGCGCAGCTTAAAGACGCGACAGGAAATGTTGTTGAGGAACTCAACGCAGCAGCAGGCTGGTTTGGGGGAGACAACGAGAGCAAGACAACCATGGAGCGCAGATTTCCGGATCGAGACGCGAGTAATCCTGAAAGTTGGGGATCGAGCATTGAAATAGGAGGGACGCCCGGAGCAAAAAATACTCTTTTTGGCAAAGAGGCGATAGTGCGCCTCGACAAGCAGGATGCTTCTTTGATAGCGAAACAGAGCTCCCGCGAGCTCTCGTTGTTGCCTGTTGTGACCAGTACCGTGTTTATTCTTGCTTTGCTCCTAGCTCTGGCTTCTGCTCTTGCGGTTCTGCTGTTTCGGGGGTATTTGACCCAGGAAGAACAAGGCGGAGGCTCATCCGGTGCTCGGCAGGGTTAAGCTCCAGGATTTGGAACGAGTAGATGTTGCCGGGCTTTAAAGCTTCTTCCATTTTTGCTTTGGTGCCAAACTCTGAAATATGGCATAAGCCCTGAATTTTATCCTCAATTTCCACAAACGCTCCAAAAGGATTTAGTTTCGTAACCTTTCCTTTTACGGAGTCGAGTTTTTTGTATTTTTTTTCAATTTCTTTCCAGGGGTCTTCTTTTAAGGCTTTTAAGGAAAGAGAAGCCCGCCCTGAAGAAGTGTCCACTATTTTTGCCCTTACTCTTTCCCCTACTTTTAAGAGTTGGTTTGGGTTTTCTATAATTTGCCAGTCTATTTCTGAAATATGAATAAGACCTTCTATGGGTTCTTGCGCAGAGCCAGAGTCGTTCATGGGAAACTTGATAAAAGCCCCAAAGTCTACCACCCCGGTAATTTCTCCTTCTACAATATCCCCTACCTGGAATTTTGAAAGCTGCTCTTTTACTTTTGCGCGCTCTTTGGAGCGTTCAGAAAGAATAACTTTTTCTTCTCTTTGATCAAGATCAAAAATCTGCACTTCCAGTTCTTTGCCCATAAATTCCTGTAAGGCATGCAAAATTTTTGAAGAATCTCCGTCTTCTACCCGCGGGTAGTGTTCCTGGGATAATTGAGATACCGGCAAAAACGCCTGAATTCCATGCAGTTCAGCAAGCAAACCACCCTTGTTCGCGCCCACTATTTTTACCTGGAATACCTCTTCTTTTTCTTTTTTCTCGCGCAGTTTGTCCCAGGTCATTTCCCGGCCAGCCTGCTTTAGGGAAAGTTCAATGTAGCCTTTGTCGTTTTCCAGGTCTACCACTTTAGCCGTCACTTTCCCCCCTTGTTTTATATCTTTCAGGGAACTTTTTTCGTCAAGAAATTCCTTTCCGTAAATAATGCCGGTGCCTTGGGGGCCCAGGTTTAAAAATACAGCGGACCTTCCTGTTCCGATAACTTCTCCCTGCAGCAAATCGCCCATTTTCACGGGCTTCATGAAATCGATTTTTGATGCCTCTCCATTGGTTGGGGGAGTTGCCGGTTTTGTCATATGAACTAGTATACAGGCAGTTGAGTTTTTTTTCAAGAGGTGCTAAAATGTTGCTGTATGCAAATCCTTTGGAAAGGCCAGGCCTGTTTTTCTATTACCGTCCAGAGAACAAAACAAGAGCAGGTGCGGATTGTTGTTGATCCCTTTGACCCCGCTTTTATTGGGTTTAAAATGCCTTCGCTGGAGGCAAATATTGTTCTTGTAACGCATCAGCACGCAGACCATAACAATGCGAAAGCGGTAAAGGGGGACCCGTTTGTTATTGCAGACCCCGGAGAGTATGAAATTCAAGACGTGTTTATCCGCGGAATTCCTTCGTGGCACGACGACGTGCAAGGGAAAGAACGGGGGCAGAACACTGTTTATGTGGTAGAGGCGGAGGGCATTCGAATATGCCATATGGGAGATTTTGGCCAGCAAGAGCTGACTCCAGAACAGATAGGTCAGATAGGAAATATTGATATCTTACTTGTCCCAGTGGGAGGGACATATACGGTTGACGGAAAACAAGCCGCAAAGATTGTAGGACAAATAGAACCCCGCATGGTAATCCCCATGCACTATGCCTTACCAAACGTAAAAGTAAAACTTTCAAAAGTGGACGATTTTCTGGGCGCAATGGGAGTGAAGGGAGAGGAGGCCCAAGCAAAGCTTGTGGTAAAAGCGCGGGATCTTCCCGCGGAAGATACAAAAGTTGTGGTGCTAAAGCCCGGGTAACATGACGCCAAAGCAAGTCTTCCAGAACATACAAAACCAACCGGAAACCACAAGAAAAGTTATTCTGTGGGGAGTAACGATAAGTTTAGGGGTGTTGCTGCTTGCGTGGTGGTTTGCGGATACGAAAAGCAAATTTCAAAATAGGGAAAACCCAAGTTTAAGGGAACAGTTGCAGTTAGAATCTTTAGAAGAAAACCTTCAAAACATTCCTGAAAATCTCAATGGCGGACAATAACCCAAAACAACTAGCGGCATTAGGTCAGATAGAACAGCGAGAAATTGTGGAAGAAATGCGGGGATCGTACATTGACTACGCAATGTCGGTTATTGTGGCGCGCGCGCTTCCCGACGTGCGGGACGGCCTAAAACCCGTGCACCGGCGCATTTTGTTTGCCATGCAAGAAGAAGGCTTAACGCATGGCGCCAAATTCCGTAAGTCTGCGACAGTTGTAGGATCCACATTGGGGCGTTACCACCCCCATGGAGATATTTCCGTATATGACGCTATGGTCAGGATGGCCCAGGATTTTTCCATGCGTTACATGCTGGTTGACGGCCAGGGAAATTTTGGATCGGTCGACGGAGATCCTGCGGCCGCGATGCGATATAGCGAGGCCCGGATGTCGCGCATGGGAGAGTTTTTGCTACAGGATATTAGCAGGGATACCGTGGATTTTATGGATAACTACGACGGCACCAGGAAAGAACCTATGGTGCTTCCCTCGCCTGTTCCGCAACTGCTGCTGAACGGGACTTTGGGTATTGCCGTTGGCATGGCAACAAATGTCCCACCCCATAATATTCGGGAGGTGTTAGACGCCGCGGTATTTCTTATTGATAACCCAAAAACAACCACAGAAGATTTGTTTCAGTTTGTAAAAGGACCTGACTTTCCTACCGGGGGAATTATTTATAATAAAAAAGAGATTATTGAAGCCTATTCGCAGGGAAAAGGGCCTATTGTTGTGCGCGGAAAAGCGGAAATTGTGGACCTTTCGACAGGCTCAGGGCGAGCGGGATCGGGGCGCACGCAAATTATTATTACCGAGATCCCGTACCAGGTCAATAAATCTACGCTTGTAGAACAGTTTGCCAAACTGGTTCAGGAAAAGAAAATAGACGGAATAAAAGACATTCGCGACGAATCCGATAAAGACGGAATGCGCATTGTGTTTGACTTGCAACACGGAGCCGCACCCCAAAAGATTTTAAACAGGCTGTATAAGTTTTCCGATTTACAGCGATCTTTCCATTTAAATATGATAGCTTTGGTGGACGGCTTGCAGCCCAAGGTGTTGTCGCTGGTGGAGATTTTGCAGTATTTTATTGATCACAGGCGACAGGTAGTATATCGCCGTACCAAATATGACTTGGATCGCGCAAAAGAACGGGAACACATTTTGGAAGGCCTGCACAAGTGTTTGGCGAATATCGACGAGGTTATTCGCATTATCAGAAAAGCGGCGGATAGGGCAGAGGCCCAAAAAGGCTTAATGAAGCGTTTCCGCTTAACGGAAATTCAGGCCAACGCCATTTTAGACACCAGGCTTGCGCAGTTGGCGCGTTTGGAACGTCAGAAAATTGAAGACGAATTAAAGGAAATTCGGACAAAAATTAAAGATTTGGCAGCTATTTTGGCGAGCCCGAAAAGAATAGACGCCGTTATGAAAAAGGAATTAGCAGAAGCACAGCAGATTTTTGGAGATGAACGCAGAACAAAAGTAATGGTGCAGGGAATTGGCGAAATCGCGGAAGAAGATTTAATTCCCCAGGAAGAAGCCATTATAACGCTTACCCAGGGCGGGTATATTAAGCGCATTAATCCCGAAACCTACAAAATTCAAAAACGCGGAGGAAAAGGAATTATGGGCATGAAAACCGTGTCCGACGACATTATCGAGCATTTTATTTCCGCGCAAACGCACGATTCTTTAATGCTGTTTTCGGATTCCGGTAAAGTATTCCAAACGCCCGTATACGAAATTCCCGAAGGCACGCGCGTTTCCAAGGGAAGAGGATTATTAAACTTTTTGGAAATGTCTCAAGACGACAAGGTGCTATCGCTGTTTGCCATTGGGAAAGAAGATGTGGAAGCGGGGGTAAAGTATTTGGTTATGGTTACCAGGCAGGGAGTCATTAAGAAAACTCCGCTGGAAGATTTTAAAAACGTGCGGCGTTCCGGGCTTATTGCCATTACTTTGAAAAAGGGAGATGCCTTGTGGGCGGTCCGCAAAACCACGGGACAGGATGAACTTATTATTACCACAAAAAAAGGTCAGGCAGTCCGCTTTCAGGAAAAAGACGTGCGTTCTATGGGTAGGACGGCCTCGGGTATCCACGGCATTCGTTTGAAAAAGGGGGACGAAGTGGTGGGGCTGGACATAATAAAAGCTCAAAACTCAAATGTCAAAAGTCAAAACTACGTTTTGGTGGTTACGGAGAACGGGTATGGGAAAAGAACCGATATTAAAGAATATCGGCTGCAAAGCCGCGGAGGATCGGGAATTAAAACGGCCAACGTAACCTCAAAAACCGGAGAGTTGGTGTACGCGCGCGTGCTGGCCGGGGACGAAGAAGACTTAATCGTCATATCCAGAAAAGGCACGGTTATTCGCACGGCTATTGAGGCAATCGCGAAAATTAGCCGTTCCACCCAGGGAGTGCGCATTATGAAGCTGGAACCCGGCGATAAGGTGGCTTCAGCCGCTTGTGTGTGATATAATATACCTATGAAAAAGCAACCCCCGCAGATATTTCGTCCTTTTGTATGGTGGACAAAGTGGGAAGATATTGATGTACAAGAAGATAAAGAAGATCTTGTGGTAAGCGCGGTGAACGAAGGGACCCTTGATCACTGGAGGTGGCTTATGAAGACGTACGGAAAAGAAGAGATTCGCAGTATATTACAAAAAAGACTTGATACGGAATTTCATCCCGAATCTCGCAACTTGGCAAAACTTATATTTTCCGTATCTGATTTTCGGCATGCACGAGGAAGCGCTCACTAAACAAGCGGCGACGCTTTTCCCTTTGTTTTCGAAGTTTAAAGGGTTTTATTTGGTTGGTGGCACAGCTTTAGCCCTGCAGATTGGTCATCGCCTATCTGTTGATTTTGATTTGTTTTCTTCTGAAAAACTGCCGCCAAACTTGTTGGGGCAAGTAAAACGGGTTTTCTCAAATTCTTCCATTGTAGTAACCTATCGGGCCCCGGAACAACTTAATCTGTTGATCGATAACATACAGACCACGTTTTTTCACTATGAGTATCCGGTAGTCAACCCCTTTACGGAGTATAAAGGAGTTCCGCTTGTTAGTATCCAAGAAATTGCCGCGATGAAAGCTTTCGCCGTGGGGAAGCGGCTGGCGTATAAAGATTACATTGATTGGTATTTTATGTTGAAAGAAGAATATGTGACCCTGCAAGAGGTAATATCGTTATGCACGCAAAAGTTTGGAAACGATTTCAATGACCGCCTTTTTTTGGGCCAGCTTGTTTTTATGGAGGACATTCCTACGCAAAAAATAGACTTTCTCCGGGACCCCGTAGGACGCGAAAAAATCCAAGCTTTCCTCGAAGTACTCGTTCGCCACTTTGAGCTTTGATGCTTAAGATTTGTCCTGCCTGTGGAAAAGTATTTTGTATTCCTAAACAGCGCGCACTGCTATTGACATTATTCCGCCATTTGCTATACTATAATTGGAGCTGGCAATAATAGCTTTTGGGAGACCACGAAGGTACCTTTCGCATATGTGAAGGTCTTAATATTCGCGGTAAATCCCAAGAGACGCCGCTCTGTCAAAAAACGCCTTATCAAAAAGGTGTTTTTTGATTATTCAAATGTTGCCCAGTAGTCTTTAAACAACTCTTTGGATGCGATAATGCTGCTGTGTAGGATATCATAAAATTCTTGTCCATACTTTCCACCACTGTGATAGCGCCATAAAGCTCCACAGATCCAATCGGCAATCTGGATGTTGGGATTGGTGGTTGAGTTAACGGTACTAATGTGGAGCATAGAGATGCCCGGTTTCAAGCCCTTTCTTTTTGTGAAATTGAGGAGGGATATTTTTTGGTTTTCAGGAAGGAATAAAAAACTCGAATATCTTGTTTGGCCAGGTAGGAAAGCGTCTTTAGCCTTAACTCGTCATGTAAGCCACTATCGACAAATTTGACCTCGGTTTTGGCCCTGATTTTCTTTGGGAATTTGATGTGTTGCGATTTACGGAAAGCCTTGCTCGTTCGTCTTTGATTCCCGGTCACAAAACCTCCAGCGATGAAGTGATCGTTGCTGTCTCCTTTAAAGTTTCCAGATTCATCAAGAAAAATATACATGAGCCCAGCATAACATAAGCATAGTGCTTTGTGGATAACTTTCTTGCTTGCCCTTCTCCCGCGCTTTCGGTACAATATATCTACAAATGGCAGGCGACCTCAAACAACTTATTCAGGAGACCGCGAAAGCAACGGCAAAAGAAGTGCGCAAAGAGTTTGACTTGGTTATCGAGGATTTAGAGCAAGGAACGCTCAAGGCAATCAGTGAGCAGTTAGACATGCATACCAAGCAACTCAATGGAATGGACGCAAGATTAGGGAACGTGGAAAGTAGGCTGGAAAACGTGGATGCCAGATTAGGCGCGATCGAAACCACGCTGGTGTCAGGGAAGCCGGCCAAAAGCAAAGGTTTGCCGTTCTTGAAGCCAAACTATGAAAACTCCTAATACTATGCTCTCAATCTCTCCCCGCAAACTCCTCCTCCCCGCCCTCTTCCTCTCCGCCAGCCCCAAAACCGTATGACCGTTGAGATCGATCAGTCGAATAAGATCGAGAAAACGAATAAGAATACGGTCATCGGGCTATCAAACGACAGAACTTTTACTGTTTTAATCCCGGCAAGAGTGAAGCGGCAGCTCCAGGAAGAGTTTCGAAAACAAGGCAAGCCGCGTTTATTTGTCTATCGCACGTTTATTGCGGGAGTTGTTTTACTGCTTAAATATGCAAAAGTGGATTACCGAACCCCGATATTTATTGATGAAGAGTATTCAGGATACGAGCGATTATTAAGGAGCATGTTTGCGGAAATGTGGGGTGGATTTTCAGAAGAAGTGCCCACTATAGATTTTAAAAGAGTAGGGAAAAAGTCGGGAGCTCACTTGATTTCTTATAAAACTATGAAGGGGAGACAAAAGCCAGACTGCGCGCTAAGTTTTGGAGAAATAAAGCGTCTTGTTCTAAACTAAAACCCCGGATGCTTAAGCGCCAGAATGGTTACGGCGGTGCGGCACCCGAGGGGTTTATTCAATGATAGCATAGGCAAATATATTTTGTCAATAGCGGACGCCCCGGGATAGTATGCTTGTTGCGACTTTCCAATAATAACATTATAATAACCTAATGAAAAAGAAATTTGTTTTTACCTCTCTTCCTGCCCGCCTTAATACCCTGCTGGTTTTGGGCGGGGCCGTCGTCTTTACCGCCGTTTTGTTTGACAAGGAGGAATCTTTCGTTTTATACTAAAAGTATGACACAAGCAACTCTCCAAAAACTTCAGAATGGAAAGGGCAGATTGCTTCAAAACGAGAAGCGGTACCAGGAAGCGTGGAAAAAACTTGAACAGGTAAGCAGCCGCCTTCCAAAGCTCTGGAAGACAAAAAAAACAAGTCTTCAGATACTCAAGCAAGAACGCAGCGGTTAGATTTATGTTTTGCGTTGATGCAAGCGTATTTTTGAGTGCCGCAAAAGGAGACGAACCCTACTCTAAACAGAGTAAGGGTTTTTTGGATTCCGTAGAGAGCGAAGGGCACAAAATGCTGGTTCCGGAAATTCTTATTCCCGAAGTTGCTTCGGGGTTATTCCGCGCGACAAAAAACTCCAAATTCTCTCTGGAATTTGTAGGAGCGCTGCGCGGACTCCCAAACTGTACGTTTGTCCCGGTGGATGGAAGGCTTGCGGACCGCGCGGCAAAGATTATCTGTGAAACCGGTCTGCGCGGAGCAGATGCAATTTACGTTGCGCTTGCTTTTGAGTACGCGGTCCCGCTTGTTACGCTGGATAAGGAGCAGTTTGAGAAAGGAAAGAAAGTTATTGATGTTGTTTCACCGGCGCTTGAGTAAAAGTTTATTGTTTGCTTTAGGCCCTGTGGATAACTGTATTGTGCCCATTGCTATTTCTTTCTATAATAGCTTAATGCAAAAGAAACTTGTTTTTAGATCTCTCGCGGTCGCCCTCCCCGCCGCTTTGTTTTTTGCTTTTCTTCCCATGCTTGTTCATGCGGACGTTCCTACGTTTTCGGATGTATGTGTAGGTCCAGATGCAGATTGTACAATACCTCCATTTGTTGTATCTCCTGGAATCGTAACTATAACGTTCGAGACGCAAGTAAACGCTGAATGCCGAAGATCGTCAACTGACCTTCAATGGACCGGCATGTCCTTCAATTGTTCGGGTGGTCAAGGGACAACATTTCATAATTGTACGGATCCAGCTAACTTTGGGGTCGGAACCCACACACGGCACTTTGCATGCAGCGATGTAGCGACATTCGAACAGAATATTACCTCGGACAACCTCGACGTTACGTTTACGGTCACCGCTGCTGATACCACGCGGCCTACGATTACGTCACTTACGCATAACCCGGCAGGAGATCCTCCGGCAGGATCAGTTAACTTTCAGGCAAACGCTTCTGACTCGGGAAGCGGCGTAAAAACCATTTCGGTTGCAGAGCAAGTAAACGGAGGCCCCTTCGTAAACGTGTGCTCGGTTACGTTTGCTGCGCCCCAGCCAAGCGCCGCGTGTTCGAATAGCAGCACCTACGCGGCGGGAGACAATGTAACGCTTTCCGCGTTTGCAGTTGACGATGCGGGGAATATAAGTCCGGCCAAGTCAGACTCTTTTACCGTTACTGCTGGCGGCGGGCTTACCGTTATTGCTGGGGCAAATCCAACAACAATCACTCTCCCCGGCAGCACTAGTTTAACTGGTTTCGCAAGCGGTGGCGTCTCTCCGTACTCGTATCTTTGGACCAAGCTTTCTGGGCCTGGCAATGTTACATTTTCACCGACCGCTAATACTTCTAGTCCGTCAGCATCGTTTTCTACAGACGGGACATATGCTCTTCGGTTGCAGGTGGTAGATAGCGCCTTCGCGGTTAAGACGGGCAATGTAACAATTACCGTGTTGCCAGCTGGCGGCGCGCTTGACGCCAAAGCTGGGCCTGATCAGACCAAAGCAGATTCAGATAGTGTGCCCGGGGAAACAAACGTAATTCTCGACGGATCAGCAAGCACAGGACCGATTGTCGTCTATCAATGGACAGAAAGCGGCGTATTTCTTGGAAGCGGCAAAACCCTAAAGCTCCCATTTATTTCTGACGGATCTCACACCTATCTTCTGACAGTAACAGATGGCGGTGCAGATGCAGACACAGACGCAGTGATTGTGACGGTAAACCCGCCAGGCGGTATCCCGCCCACAGCAGATTTTACAACCTCGGTTAGTGGGCTAGACGTAACTGTTACAGATGATTCAAAGCCAGGTAGTTTTGGTACATTAGCTGGCGCGGCTTGGGCGTGGGATTGGGATGATGGGAGTCCGCCTGAACTTGGGCAAGGCCCCCATACGCACACGTATGCAGCCGCAAAAGTGTATAATATAACACTCAGTCTTGTAGACGGAGGAGGGTTTTCAGATTCTACTTCAAGGCCAGTAAGTGTGGGCGTGCCGGGGCCGGTTTGCCCAAATAACGTCTGCGAAACGGGAGAAGATGCAACAAGTTGTCCAGACGACTGTTCTTCGGGAGCTGGCGGGATGGAAGGCACGGAAGGAAATCCTTGCGTAGGAGGGGGGGAGGGAGCTTGCAATGCGCCGCTTGCATGTAATACTTCCGGGATTTGTGCCACTGGAGGGGGGCCGGTGTTGTCGCCGACGATTAATCTTACGTTCCGGAATCCCATAAACGCCACGTCGTTTACCGACCTTATTAACAGCTTAATTGACCTTATCTTTACCATTGCCGTAATCGTGGCGCCCATTATTCTGGTAGTGGCCGGAGTCATATTTATGACCGCGGCCGGCGACCCGGGACGAGTGGCCACTGCCCGGCGCATGCTGCTGTGGACTATTGTCGGGTTTGGCATAATTGTGGTAGCCAAGGGATTGGTGGAAGTCCTCAAAGCAATTCTTGGAATATGACCACGGTGCCGACTTTTAGCGCCCAGGCAATGATCGATATTTTAAAAAACATTGGCAACTGGATTTTCGTGCTGGCAATGTTTGTTATGGTTGTCATGATTATTATTGGCGCCGCGATTCTTTTAACGGGTGGGGGCGATCCAAACCGCATTGCCACGGGCAGAAAAACGCTTATGTGGGCGGTGGTTGGGCTGGTGGTGGCATTGCTTGCCCAGGGCATTTTTACGGTGGTGCGCAGCATTATCGGCGCCTAAAGCGGTGTGTGGATAAAGTGTATTTACATAGTTTGACAGCGGAGTATAATGGAATTGTGAAATCGGAAAAGGTCGAGAACACGTATTTTTCTAATATTATGATGAAAAAGATTCTTACAGTAGGATTGCTTGCATTGGTGCTTGCGGTAAGTATGGGAGGTGTGGCTTCCGCGACACATGGAGGCGCCCATCCAACACAGACTATCCCGACAGGAATTACCACAGCCCAGGGGTTCATTGACTTGCTCGAAGTTATCACTGACTGGATTTTCGTTCTCCTGCTGATTATTGCCGTCATATTTATCGTTTTGGCTGCCTTGCAGTTTATTAGCGGAGGCGGAGACCCGGCGGCAGTATCGGAAGCCCGAACCAAGTTAATTTGGGCGGCAGTGGGAATTGGAGTAGCGTTATTGGCTCGAGGATTACCGCCAGCAGTGAGAAATATCATTGGTCCGTAATCGGCTCGATAGTTAGAATTCAGAACCGCCCCTCGATCCGCCAGTTGGCGGACAAGGGGCGGTTCTTTTCTTGGCAAATATGTGGTATAAACTAATAATATGCCTACCTGGCTTCAACAAGCGCCCACCGGGCCTCAAAGCGGAGCTGAAGCAGTAAATCTTATTATAAATCTTACAAATTGGCTATTTGTGGGGTTTATGCTGTTGGCGGTTATTATATTGGTGCTTGCCGGGTGGCAGTTTATCACCAGTGGAGGCGACCCGCAAAATGTGGCAAAAGCGCGCAGCAAGCTGCTGTGGGCCTTTGTGGCTATTGCCATAGCGGTAATGGCGCGCGGAGTGCCTATTGTGGTAAAATCGATTCTTGGAGTATAATAATACAAGGTCGTTTAAGGATTAATAAACTATGTATATGAAATATATTTTTCTTGCTTTGCTGTTTCTTGTGCTTGCCGTGGGAATGGGACAGGTCGCATTTGCGGCGCCACCTTCGGCACCTCCTGTACAATTTTTTGGGGGAGCAATTCCTGCCGGGCCGCAATCTGGCGCAAACCTGCTTCTTATTCTTGATACGATTGTAAACTGGGTTTTTGTTATTGTATTAATATTCTCCGTTATATTTATTGTATTGGCAGGGTGGCAGTTTATTACCCAGGGGGGAAACGCGCAGGCGGTGTCAGAGGCGCGCATGAAACTGTTGTGGGCCGCTATTGGAATTGCGGTGGCGGTTATGGCGCGCGGAATTCCGGTTGTGGTGAGAAACATTATTGGATTCTAGAATTTATTTGTATGGGTAGATTCGTTATGGGGCAGAAATTTTTTGTTCGGCCGGAGATTTTTATTTATCTTGCTCTTGTTGTTTTTACAGCCACTTTTTTTATTCTTAACCTTCTCACGGGCCACGACGGTTCTGGCATTCTCGAGCATTATATAAATCTCAATGCTCCCAAGCTCGCGTGGACGCTTATGCCTTTGCTGGTTGCATTGCTTGTGCATGGCATTGCGCTTTGGGTAAAAGCGATTATACAGCAGCTTGATCCCGCGGTAGTATTTTCTCTGCGAAATCTTAAACGCCAAGGCGCAAAAATCCCAGGGATACTTAAAAACTTTGCTGTGGTTGGCATTCCTTTTTTCCTCGCGTTTTCTGCCATGAGCTTCGCGCTTGGCCCGTTGAACGTATTCAACAGCACAAGGCTGCGTGACGAACTTTTGTTTAGGTGGGATGTGTTTTTAACTGGCACGTTCCCTCCGTTCACTCTGGCTTCTATCCAATATCCTTCGTGGTTTGTAGCGGCGGTTGAATTCTCTTTTTTCTATCTGGTGTCGATAATGACGGTGTTTAGCGCATATCTTTTTTTAGTTCACCAAAAACTGTTTCGCGAAGCAGCCGGCGCTTTTTTCCTTTCTTTAATGATCATGCTTGCCGGATGGGTCGTGTTTCCAGTACTAAGCCCCTATGACCGCTTTGTAGGTAATGCATATTCTCTTGCTGTTCCCGCAGAAGTGCGGCTCTATGTCAATCAGTATCAGCCGCAA
>DASWIZ010000004.1:0-45531 GCA_036397395.1 Minisyncoccota bacterium | reverse complement strand
CCGGCCGAGAAAATGCCTCTCCTACCAAACTCCTTTGGAAGTCATGATGAAAAACAAACAACTCAAAACCGTTGAACAATTCTTAAAAGTCGAGGTAAACAAAAAAGCCGTCAGTGTTCGGCTTGAGGGGTAAATGTACGTTTTTTTTGTTTAGTAATTTTTAGCATTAAAACTTCAAAGTGTCAAGTTTTGTTTTCGCCATATCCTCTCTGGTTTTTCAACCCGCGCGGACGGACGCGACAAACAAAAAACCGCTTGAATTCATTGGTTCGAACCCAATCATAAATTCAGAAACCAAAACACACCCTTTCGGGTGTGCTTGGATTCTGAGCTCCGCGGGTAGGATTCGAACCTACGACCATCTCGTTAACAGCGAGTTGCTCTACCAGCTGAGCTACCGCGGAATATGGAGCTCGACTACCAGTATACCAACTTTTGAGGAAAACTCAAGCGGAAGCACAAGCTAGCCGCGGAGGATGAGGTACCCAATATAAAGGCTGTAGAGCACAAGGAAGGCGGCGCCTTGCCAGCGCTCCAGCGTATGGCGCTTACCTACAAACATAACCACAAACAAGGCAAGTGTTGCTAAAAGCACCACGCCAATGTCAAAGTTTAGCTCCCGCGAAAACGGAAGGGGCTTAATAATGGCCGAAACTCCCAAAACCCAAAACACGTTAAAAATGTTGCTGCCCACCACGTTGCCCACGGCAATATCCGAATTCTTTTTGCGGGCTGCCACCACCGAGGTAAGCAGCTCGGGCAGGCTTGTGCCCACGGCCACAATAGTTAAGCCAATAAGCGCCTGGCTTACGTTAAACATTGCGGCAAACGCAATGGCGCCGTCTACCACAAATTTGCCGCCAACAGCCAAACCCGCAATTCCCAACACGCAATACAGCACAGATTTTTGCAGGCCCATTTGCTTTATGCTATTTTGCTCTGCGTGCCCGTTACCGTTTTTTGAAATGGCAAGCACGTATGCAAAAAACACGCCAAAGAAAGCCAGCAGAACCCAGCCGTCAATAAAACCTATTTCCGACGCCAGCTTGCCTTCCAGCAGCATGTCGTTTGCCATAAAAGCAAGCACGACCACGGCAAGCAAGGCAAAGGGAATTTCTTTCCATACCGTGCCTTTGGTTACGGAAAGCGGAAATATAACAGCAGCCACTCCCAGCACCAAAAGGATATTCGCAATGTTAGACCCCACCACGTTACCAATGGCAATGTCGGTAGCGCCAGAAAGGCTGGCGAATATGTTGGTTAAGAGCTCTGGCATAGAGGTGCCAAACGCGACCACTGTAAGCCCGATAACCAAAGAAGAAATTCCCAAACGCTTTGCCAAAGAAGAACCGCCGTCCACCAGCAAATCCGCCCCTTTTAGCAAAAGAGGCAACCCCAACAAAAAACCGAGCAATAAAAAAGGCATATGTGCCAATTTTATACTTTTTTCTTTTTTGCTTCAACTTTACGCTTACCTTTGTGCGCCTGGCATTTGCATCCCTCGGGCTTAATAATGTCTTCCCAGTACTCTTTGCCGTAATGGTAGCAAAGTTCTTCGCCCGGCAGGATTTTGCGTTTGCTGTATATAAACACGCGCTTGCCGTCTGTTTCTGCGTAGCAATTCGGCTTGCACGAATGGTTTAGGTACCTTGCAATATTTTTGCGGGTGGCGCCGTCTATAACCAAATCTTTTTCTATTTCAAACAGGTATTTGCCCCCTTGTCCGTCGGCTTCGTCGCCATTTAAAAACTTGCCGAAATACTCAATAATAAACTCGTCTTTTTTAGGTATTTCTTCCACGACAAAAAGCCCCAGCCCAGCTAAACTCCTGCCTACCCGGTAGGCATATTTTGATTTTCGAGGGAATTTGTACGGCACTTAGTATCCTTTGAGTTTCTTTAAACTCCGGTGCTCGCGGATTTTTTCTAAAGCTTTGGCCTCGATTTGGCGGATGCGCTCTCTGGTTACGCCAAACTCGGCTCCCACTTCTTCCAACGTATGGGTTACGCCGTCTTCCAAGCCAAACCGAAGCGCCAGAATTTTTTGTTCGCGGGGGGCCAGGTCGTCCAAAATTTCCTGCAGGCGCTCTCGCAGCAACGTGCGGGCCGCGTCCACGGAGGGCGGAGGGACTTTTTCGTCTTCCACAAATTCGGCAAGCACGCTGTCTTCGTCGTCCTCGCCTACGGGCGTTTCCAAAGACACGGTTTCCTGGGAAATTCTTTGGATGTGCCGCACCTTGTCCACTTCCAAACCCATTTCGGCCGCGATTTCTTCTGCCAAAGGTTCTCTGCCCAAGTCCTGCAGCAGCCTGCGGCGCACCTGCGTGTACCGGGAAATGGTTTCTATCATATGCACGGGAATGCGAATGGTCCTGGCCTGGTCTGCCAAGGCGCGCGTGATGGCTTGGCGAATCCACCAGGTGGCATACGTGGAAAATTTATATCCCCTGCGCCAGTCGAATTTTTCCACGGCGCGAAACAACCCCAAGTTCCCTTCCTGAATCAAATCGAGCAGCGTAAGGTTTGGCGATCTGCCCACGTATTTTTTTGCTATGGAAACCACCAGGCGCAAGTTGGCGCGGGCCAGCCGTTTTTTTGCCTCCTCGTCGCCGTTCTCAATGCGTTTTGCCAGCTCGCGTTCCTGCTCTGCGGTAACAAAACTAATTTTTCCAATTTCCTTTAAATACATTTGCACAGGATCTAAAGGCGCGTCAGATTCAATAAGCAGGCGCTCTTTGTCTTCTTGCGCTTTTTCAACGTTCAAATACTCACGCACCTCCTCTACGGCAATTCCTTCTTCTTCCAGACGCTGGTACAAACGCTCCAAACCCTCTACGTCGCGCTCAATTTCGGGAAACGCGTACAAAATTTCCGTATACGTAACAAACCCGCGCTGTCGGGATTTTTCAATAATATTTTGGATATCTTCTTTCACAATAGCTCCTTTGCGACGCCTGGCAGCCGGCTTCCCGCCCAAAGCCCGCTTTTTACGGACACCCCTTTGGCGGCTTGCGACGGGTTTTTGCTTTTTCCCCGTCCTTTTCCCCGCGGGTTTTCTACGCTTTTTTGGCGTTCCTTTCGTAGTTTTCTTTTTTACGGTTTTTCTGGCCATTGTTATTGTATTTCTTTTGAAACCTGGTGAAATTCGGCTATTAAGGTATCGATTTTTTTAGGGTCTTTCGCGGCTTCCGCCTCCCGTAAATCCGTGGTAATCCTGTCTAACCGTTTTTTCAGGTTTAACATCTTTAGCTCTTTTAGGCAAGTTTGCAGTTCTTGTTCCCATTCGTTAGCTTGCGGATTTTCTTCTTCTTCCACTTCCGCTTTCAAACTTATGTACTGTATAAAATCCGCCACCTCGTTTTCGAAAGTCGCGTGGTTTTTTACGCCTTCTATAATATCCTGGTTGGAAAGCGAAAAATATCGCAATTCTTTCTCGCCGATAAGTTCCAGGTTTTGGTTTTTTAAAAACAAGGCCAGGGCGCGCTCTTCTAACATTTGCTGGCGGGTTTGCCTGCCCTGATGAGCTGCCGAAGGAAGTCGAAAGGCTTCTTCTTGACCCGTGGAATTTGACTGGTCGCTTTTGGCGCTTCGCTCAAGCTCATCATAAATACTTGTTTCTGAAACTTCCAGTTCCCGAGCAAGCAATCCTATCCAGTGCGCCTTCTCAATACGGTTGGGAATGCGCGAGAGCAAAGGCAACAGTTCTTCTGATATGTTCCGTTTTCCTTCTCCTGTTTTTTTGTCGAATTTGCCAAGCGTAATTTCAAAAGAGTGTTCTAAAAACGAACGGGCCGCGGCTACCGACTCTTCCCAAAGTTTGGGGTTTTCGGCAATCGTGTCGGCCGGATCCTTGTCTGGCATGGGGACTACTTTTACCTCGAATCCCGCGGCCAGCGCCAGTTCCACGCCTCGCTTGGTCGCGTTGCCTCCGGCTTTGTCCATATCGAACGCCAAAAGCAGGTTGTCGCAATACCGTTTTACGATTTGCAGCTGCATTGCGGTTAACGCGGTCCCCGACGTTGCCACCACGTTTTCTGATCCCGCCTGCGACGCCATAATGGTATCCATATACCCCTCTGTTACAATGCACGCTCCCTGCTGGCGCGTCGCTACTTTTGCCTTATCTAATCCGTATAAAATCCTGCTTTTGTCGTACAAAGGAGTATTGGGAATGTTTAAGTATTTCGCGGTTTCGGTTTTTGCCTTTTCGCCAAAAATTCTTCCCCCAAACCCCGCCACTTGCGAGTTTAAATCGAATATGGGAAACATAATGCGCGACTGGAACCGGTCGTACATGCCGTTTGCCGCGCGCATGGCCACGCCCGCTTTTGTTATCTTCTCGTCTGTATAGCCTCGGGCCGCCAAAAAATCCCGCAAACTTCTGGGCTTGTCGGGCGCGTACCCTATGCGCCATTTTTCCATGCTTGCGGCGCTAAGCCCGCGCTTTCGCAAATATGCCACGGCTTCCTTTCCCGCCACCGAGGACTGCAGTTGCTTTTGGAAAAACTGGGTTGCCAGCTCTACCAGTTCCTGCAAATTCTGCCTTTCTGTTTGCAGCCTCGCGAAATTGGGGTCGCGCCGAGGCAGTTCTACCCCAGCTGCCTGCGCCAATTGCCGCAGGGCGTCGGCAAACTCCACGCCCTCAACCTTCATGACAAACTTAAACATATCCCCGCCTTCCGAACACCCGCCAAAGCAATGCCAAATTTGCCTGGACGGGGACACAAAAAACGAAGGGCTTTTTTCCGCGTGAAACGGGCATGGGGCGCGAAAATTTACTCCAGCTTTCTGAAGTTTTACGTATCCTGCAACAACGTCTACAATATTAAGCCTGTCTTTAATTTCTTCTATGGGAGAGAACGGCATAGGCTAGAGCGGCAAAAAATATGGATACATCGCGAAACAAAATGTCTAACGCGCCCAGATTCGCAACAACAATTCCTCCAATCATGGCCGAGGCCGCCAGTCCGCTCTGCAAACCGCGCCAGCCAGACAACAGCCAAATAGCCACCGCAATTTCAACAATGGAAAATACGGCAAGCATTTGTTCTAAACCTATGGTCTTTTCGGCCAGGTCCTGGACAAAAACAGGGAAAAACCCAATCCAGCTTGTAGGGTCGCGAAACGACTGGACCGCCGCGTACAAAAAACTAAACGCAACGCCAACGCGAAGAAGTAAAGAAACAACAGCTTCGTTTTTCATTTATTCTGTAACGGTTATAGTTCCCCAGTTTGTGGAGCGCAAATGATCATGGTAATTCCACTCGCCAACCTCGCCAAACGTAAATGCGTATTCGCCGCCGGGCGCTATTCTGCGGCAAGCGTCAAAAATGTTCGCCTCTTTAAGCGTGTCGCACTTTCCAATGCCAGACCCCGGATATACCGTATGGCTGGGATGAATTGCCGTGGCGGGCCACATGTCCCGGCTGCTTTCGTTTTTAAATGTTACGGTATCGCCCTTGGAGATAGTAAGCGTGCCGGGAGAATACCCGTTGTCCGTATACGCGATAACGCGCCTGTCCGTCATTGTCCCTTCACCCTCTTCCATCATGCCGCTATCTTCTTCCATTACTGATCCTTCCTGGGGATTTTGCTGGGAAGATTGCGTGTAATAATACGCGCCGCCCCCAAAAAGAACAAGCACCCCCAAACCAATAAGAATTTTCGCCATAGTGTTTGCGTGTATTAACCTGGCTTATTATTTGTGCTTTGACCCATATTTTCTCGTGTTGCTATGGAACTTCTTTGCGCCGGCGCGTCAGAAGGAACCCCAATAGACCCTTTATCCACCTGTTCTGGCGCCGATGTTTTGGGCGTGTTTGTTTGGGCGTTGGCCCCTCTCTTTACCCCCCACCCGGGTTTTAAGGAAGAAATGTTCCAAGCCCACCTGCTCGATTGCGTGGATTTCTGATTGGGCGCTATTGCATCCTTTGTTTCTTCCAAACCAGCTTCCTTTAAAAGCCTTTCTTTTACTTTTGGACCATAAAATTTCCCCATTTCTTCGGTAATCTGTCTAAACTCTTCTCGGGAAACGCCTCCTCGGTGTCGCGGATCCTCGTATCCGGGAGACAAACCCCTCACTTGCATAACCGCAAGAGGAGTATTTTCTCTATCAACATTTCTTGCTCCCGTTAATCCTTTTTCAACATCGCGAAGCATTCTGCGCCTTCCGCCCCGAAATTCTGTATGCTCCCGCGCAACACCTACGGGAGCGCCCACCGCCCTCATATACTCTCTTGCCGTCCTCTCTCCCATCTCCTTTTTCCAAACAGGATAAAGTTCTTGCAATTGTTCATACGATATTTGATTAGGATACCTTGACTTGTTTCGATAAGCCATTTGCGCATTTTTTGCAGCTTGTTCCGCTACCTTTACTCGTTTGCGCGATAAGTTTGCTTTATGAAAGGGGCCGCTTGCTTTTTCCTTACTGACAACTCTACTTTTTTTAGGAAATATACCGGCAGATGAACCAGAAGAACTTGCTAATGTTTTACCCACAGTACCCGCGCCCCTTACCAACCCCTTCCCAAACCCGCTCGCAAATCCGCTCGCAAACCGACTTAACTTTCCGCCAATGCGGGGGCTATTGGGATTTGTGCTATATATCCGGTTTGGTTGTTTTGGGTTTCCTTCAAATGGCATATGTTTACATACTATTTGATTTGGCGGACTTTGTCCGCCGTAGTCCCGAGCTTGCCGAGGGGCGAAGGCGGAGAGGGTGGGATTTGAACCCACGGTCCCTTTCGAGACGCCGCCTTTCCAAGGCGGTGCACTAGGCCACTATGCGACCTCTCCTTCCAGCTTACCATATCATTTTTCAAGTTTAAAATCTACCCTACCTGGGCAAGGCTAATAGAAACCGCGAAATGGCCGGGTGCTGAACCGCGAATTTATACCGCAGCAATTTTACTATTGTTAAAAAGTCCAGCACTTCGTCTCGCAGCATTTCAGGGCCCGAAAACACCTCCCACAACTCGCCAAACAAATTCTGCGCATACCTATGCATAACCTCGTGGTGACCTTTTTCTTTTATATATTCTACAATTTCTATAAACTCGCCCCGGTCTAACCAAATGCCTTTGCATATGTTGCACACATCCACCCGTACGTTCGAATCGCCGTAGCGAACTTCATACAAAGGCATACGGTCTGCGGGGCAAACCTTTCCTCCTCGGGAAACCTGAAATTTTTCCTGGTGCTTCCACAAATCAATGTCTAACCACCGCAGATTTCTGTCCTTGGCGTCTTTTGCCCATTGCAATTCGTCTTCTTCAAACCAAAGTCCATAGCATCGTGGGCAATAGTCTACCTCTACATTCGCAACCATCGCTTTTTCCAGTTGTATGTTACATTGCGGACACTTTTTCATAATTTCATTCCTCTTAATGCCTGTACTCGTTGTTCAACTGGGGGATGTGTTGAAAAAAGTCTGTGGATCCAGCTTGTTTTTTCTTTGCCGCGAAACGGGCTGGCAATGTACAAATGCGCCGTGGCGTCGTTCGCGTGTTTTAGTTGGTGCGGGTCTTGGGAAATTTTTTCTAAAGCCCTGGCCAAACCTTCAGGATGCCTGGTAAGCAAAGCTCCCGACGCGTCCGCCAAAAACTCCCGTTTGCGGGAAACCGCGGATTTTATGACTTGGGCCGCCAAAGGGGCCAGAATAGCAAACACAACCGCCACTCCAATCATAATAAGGTGCATTTGCCCGCCGCCCCGGTCGTTGTTGTTTCTGCCGCCCAGTCCCCCAAAAAACGCCATGCGAAAAAAGAAATCTGCCAGCAGCGCCACAATTCCCACAAGTACCACCACCACCGTGGAAATAAGCATATCCTTGTTTCCAATATGCGACATTTCGTGCGCCAGCACGCCTTCCAACTCTACTCGTTCTAAACGTTCCAGAATGCCTGTGGTAACGGCTACCACCGCGTGTTCCGCGTTCCTTCCCGTGGCAAACGCGTTGGGCTGGGCGTCTTGTATTATATACAATTTGGGCATGGGCAGGCCAGCGGTAATGGAAAGGTTTTCCACCAAACGGTACAGCTCGGGATTGTCTCGTTTTTCAATGGGCCTGGCCCCGCTCATTTTTAATACCAACTCTGCTGAACGCCAATAAGAAATAAAACTCATAACACTAGCAAGTATTACGGCAGCGATTAAAATAAAGGGGCTTTCCAGCACATAGCTTACCACCCAGCCCAAGCCGATAACCAGCAAGAAAAACCCTGTAAGATACAACCAGGTTTTCCGCGTGTTACTTTCTGCGTGAGAATACAAGTTCATAAATCCGAAATTCGAATATCGAAATTCGAAACAATATCTAAATCAAAAATTCTAAATTCAAAACGTGTTTTGGTTATTTGAATTTGAGTATTCGTTCTTGTTTCGTATTTCGGATTTCGTGCTTCGTGCTTCTAGAAGCTCACTTTGGGGGCTTCTTTCGCCGCCTCTTCCTCGAGTTCAAAGAATTCTTCCTTTTTAAAACCAAACATCTGCGCGATAAAGTTGGAAGGAAACGTTTCCACCTTGTTGTTCATGCTCATTACCGTGTTGTTGTAAAACCTTCGGGCTGCCTGCACCTTGTCTTCCGTATCGCGAAGCTCGCGCTGCAGCTCCAAAAAATTGGTGGAAGCTTTTAAGTCAGGGTAGTTTTCAGAAACCGCGAACAGGGTTTTTAAGGCTCCTGTAAGCATGTTTTCCGCTTCCGCCCTTTCGTGCACGCCCGTGGCGCCCATGGCGCGTGTTCTGGCTTCGGTAACTTTTTGGAACACCCCGCTTTCGTGCGAGGCATACCCTTTTACCGTATTTACCAAATTGGGGATTAAGTCGTACCTGCGCTTTAACTGAACGTCTATGTCAGAAAACGCCTCTTTTACGCGGTTGCGCAGGTTAATTAATCGGTTGTAGGTAAGCGCCACAAAAAGGGCTATCGCGCCGACCACTATAAGGATAATAAGTATGGGGTTGTTCATATGCTTTTATTCTAATACACAAAAAGCCCCTTTGCAAGGGGCATTTACTTTTTTCTTTTTGCGACAAGGTGCCCTACAAGAGAGCCAACGAGTAACCCCGCAAGAGCTCCCACAAGGCCATACATCCACCCTGCCGTACCCATGGCCCAGCTATCGCAATAGTAAGTAGTCCCGGCATTGCAATTCGAGAACCCCGATAGCGGCGACCATCCCCACCAAAGCCCCCAGGCCGGCGTATGATGGTATTCTTCGAAACGTTAGTCCCCATCGCCGCGCGAGCAAAAACACCAGAAAAAATATCAACAACGCGACAACAATAACAAACAAATTAGTCATACTTTATTCTACCACATTTTGTTGATGGCATACTGTTTTAGTTGTTACTTTTTTCTCCTCCACAGCCAAGCGATTGTCAAAAATAAAAGAAACGATCCTACCGCAATCACCCACAAAGGTACTACATTATATCCCAACCCTTGTGTAAAAAGCCGTACTGGAATGTAAAACAATGTTATCCACCCGGCCGCTAGAAACGCGTATAGATATCGTTCGCTCCCCGATTTCTTTTCTTGTTCCTTATGGAGGTTTAATCTCTGCCTTTTCAATTTCTGCATGCTACGCCAGGACGAACCTATAATCGCACCGATTGTGGCCCCGAATAGCATTAAGGGTATAGGCAAAATAATAACCCCAACTCCGCAAAAAGGATCTGAACTAAATATGCATCCGATAATAGTCCCTCCTATTGCGACAATCAAACCCAATAAAAGTCCGCCTCCTGCAAAACTTACAACAGAGGTTTCGCCTACTATAGGCCGCTTGCGCTTCAAACCTCGCCATACCACAAATACCAGCAACAATACAAGTCCCGATGCAGCAGTGATAAGAATAGCATCCATGTTCAATTATATTACCACATTTCTGCACGTGGCATAATATTTCAGTTGGGCTCAAAAACTCTATCGTTTTATTGATGCTATAGCAAGATTAAAACGATGGTTTCGTTTGTGCTAGATTAGAGGCGGAAAAACTGTACGTACGTATAACTTTTCCGCCAAAGCACCTTGGGCATACTGTTTCACTTGGTTACAATAGACTATCTCCAATTCAACCATCTGTCTTTTGGAATTCCAGATTGGGCAATAATTCCTTTCAGCAGCCTGGGTTTGAGCGCACGCTTTCCATGAAAGGGAATACACACTTGGCGAAACTCTTTCCCATATTTTCCTACATAATAAAAATGGCTTCCTCGAGTATGATTGTGGAGAAAACCATTTTCTTTCAAAAAACGAATAACATCTTCCGCAGTCCAGTTATAGAATCCGCGCGGCATATTATGCTAGAGCAAAATCTTTTTGCCTACTCTTTGCCAAATTAAACTGGCCAAAAGTAAAAACCTCCTGCTTTCTTGGCGTTTTTCTGTCTTCCAGCATGTCCCAAAGACTCTCATGCTCCTTATCGGTTTTTTGGTTCAAAATTCCAGGGCGCGCCTTAATTTTTCTGGCAGATTCCACATATCCCTGAATTGCCTCGAACAACAATAGCAAAGCCTCACGGGGTGTTTCTCCCGCTTCTACAATATTAAACTCCAGCCCTACGGCATACCATGTATCCTTTTCCCGAAAAACAATATACCGCACCGAACCCTTTTGAAGAGTGTTTCTAGCAGTCATATCGCTATCTTACACTATTTTTTTCTCCAAGACAATACCGCAATTCCTTGCAAAACAAAACCTGCCTCTCGGCAGGCTCTGGTGTAGGCATACTATTTCAGTTTGTTTTGTTTTTATGATTTCAAACGATAAGAAACTACACAAGAAAGTCCCACAACTAAAAAAAGTAACATAACAGAAGAAAAGCTAAACAATCCAAGTTTTAGATAAAGTAATATGTATACACCCAAGGGAACCCCGACTGCAAGCAAAAACGATACCGTGAATACGAAAAATATAGCTAAATTTGGCGTCCTTGCCCACAAGAAATATTTTAGCTTTGAGGAAAAGAAAATTAAAACTAAATTACTTCCTATCGTTATGGAGAGAAATAAAAATTCTCGTGGGAAAGAGAATACTACGTAAATAAGCAAGTTTACTGCGAAAAGTGCCGTCATAAAAGCAATAAAGGCCATGCCCGCAATAATTGCAAGAAGGAATTGTACTCGTTTTTGCAAATCCTCTACTGTACCTCCATCGCGATTTCCAACCTCCAACGCCTTTTCGATTAAAGGAGCTATGAAAAACGAAACCGACCTATAAAGTAAATAAAAAAGGGCACTACTAGACAACACCAAGGAAAAGAACTTTAATTGCTGAAGACTTTTCCCTACAGTACCTTCCGTATCAGGAATGTTTAGAAATAATCCAGAAATCACGAGTAAAAACGCAGTTACCTCTAGAAATATTTTATTTTTTGTGTAGTAATCCTTGAGCAATTTTTCCATTATGGTCATCGATAACCCTTCTTGGACATTTCTTTATCTTTTTCTTCGATGATTCTACCTACTCTTTCACGATTAAACAATCTTGTGTGAAACAAAGCTATTACCAACAGTCCCATGGTGACTACGAGCCCACCTACCGGGTACGGCAATGTAAATTCGGGATACACAACGCCTATCCCCTGGGAAATAAACCCGGCTGTCAAGATGCAAAAACCAGTTATGGCTTCCTTGCTCTGTTGGTACAGGCTAATTCCCAAATTCTCCGAGGTCCCTCCTGGATACTTTGGGCTTTCATTCCCCCAAGCCTCAGATACAATATCTTCCAACTTTTTCGTAATAAAGCTCTGGGCAAGAAAATACGCTCCAATTGCGTCGAGAAAAAGCCCAAAAATCTGTGGGTTTTTGAAGAGTCCGAAATGCTCAAGAACCAAAGCCCCTAGTATGAAGAAACCGATCGAAAAGATTCTTATCTTATCCATAAACTAAATATTCACGATTTCTTAAAGAAAAACTCCCGTGTGAAACGGGAGTTTTTCGAGAATTAATAGTCCATTCCGCCCATGCCGCCCATCGGGGGCATGCCCATGCCGCCTTCTTTCTTTTCGGGGAGGTCGGCTACCACGACTTCGGTGGTAAGCAGCATACTGGCTGCCGAAACCGCGTTTTCAAGCGCTACGCGGACCACTTTGGTTGGGTCCACTACTCCGCTGGCGACGAGATCTTCAAATTCGCCAGTGGCCGCGTTGTAGCCAAAGGCGCCTTCGCCTTTGGCAACCTCGGCCGCCACCACAGAACCGTCTTTGCCCGCGTTATCTGCAATTTGGCGGATAGGCTCTTCCAAGGCCCTGCGCAGAATCTTCACTGCCAACTGCTCTTCGGCGTCCGGCAATTCAAAACTTGCCAAATCTTTGCCGGCTCGCAAAAGCGCCACGCCGCCTCCGGGCACTATGCCCTCTTCCACGGCTGCTTTGGTTGCGGCCAACGCGTCTTCTGTTTTGTGCTGGCGGGCTTTTTGCTCAACTTCGGTGGCTGCTCCCACTTTTACAACGGCAACGCCGCCCGAAAGTTTTGCCAAGCGCTCTTGCAGCTTTTCTTTGTCAAAGTCAGAAGTGGTTTCTTGCATTACCGCTTTTATTTGCTTTACGCGGTCTGCGATTTTTTCCGTGTCGCCTTTACCCTCTACAATAGTGGTGTTTTCTTTGGTTGCCACAACACGGCGGGCAGAACCCAACTGCTCAAGCTGAATATTTTCCAGCTTTAAACCAATTTCTTCAGAAATAACCGTGGCGCCCGTTACCGTGGCAATATCTTCTAACATTTCTTTCTTTCGGTCGCCGAATCCCGGAGCCTTAATGGCAAGAGTGCTAAAAATGCCCCGAAGCTTGTTTACCACCAGCGTGGCCAAGGCGTCTCCCTCCAAATCTTCCGCGATTATTACCAATTCTTTTTTGCCGGTTTTAGCTACCGCTTCCAAAGTAGGCAAAATGTCTTGCACCGAAGAAATTTTCTTGTCGGTTACTAAAATGTAAGCGTCTTCCAGCACTGCCTCCATGCGCTCGGCATTGGTAACCATGTACGGGGAAATATACCCCCGGTCGAATTGCAAACCTTTTACAATGTCTTTTTGTATGCCAAAAGCTTGCGATTCCTCCACGGTAACCACGCCGTCTTTGCCCACTTCCGCCATTACTTCCGCGATCAAACTGCCCAGTTCTTTGTCTTCCGCGGAAATGGTGGCTACCTGCGCCATTTCCTCTTTCGTGGAAACCTGCTTTGACATGCCTTTTAAAAATTCCACCACATGCTCTGTGGCTTTTTCCAGGCCGCGTCGCAACGCCAAAGGATTGGCGCCGGCTGTAACATTTTTTAAGCCTTCCGCGATAACAGCTTGCGCCAAAACCGTGGCGGTGGTGGTGCCGTCGCCCGCAACATCATTTGCTTTGGAAGCCACCTCTTTAATAATTTCGGCCCCAATGTTTTCCACTTTGTCTTCCACCTCAACTTTTTTGGCAATGGTTACGCCGTCGTTGGTAATGGTTGGCGAGCCAAAACCTTCGTCTAACACTACGTTTCTCCCTTTGGGGCCCAGTGTTACTTTCACGGCGTTTGCCACCTTGTCCACGCCTGCTTTAAGTTTCTTGCGAGCATCCTCGCTGTATAAAATCTGTTTTGCCATGTTATTCCAATATTCCGAGGATGTCGTCCTCTTTCGCGATTAAGTATTCTTTATCTCCGACTTTTACTTCGTTGGGGCCGTATTTGGTAAACAGCACGGTGTCGCCCACTTTAATATCCATGGGTATTACCTTGCCGTCTTCTGTTTTTTTGCCGGGGCCCACGGCAATAACTTTGCCCTGTTCGGGGCGTTCTTTTTCTGCCGTATCTGGCAAAATAATGCCCGATTTGGTTTTTTCCTCTTGCTTGAGAGGCTCTATAACCACGTGATCTGCTAATGGTTTGATATTCATTGTTTATTGTAGATTATTGATTGGTTAGCACTCGACCTAAGAGACTGCTAATTTCCTGCCCATAGTATAGAAAATCCCGACAAAAAAGTCAACCCCTCCGTTTCTTTGCAAAAACGGAGGGTATAAGACGTTTAGGCTGCACCAAAATTTAGTTCCGAGTAGTAGGCCCTTCCCCTAAGATAGTATTATAGAGATCGTCGACATATGCACGGCGCTCTGGGCTTCCTGGTGGAGGAGGTTTTTGCGCTGGACCGCCGTCCCTCGTCTTCTTGTTGCCCTCGAGCATTGTTGCCACGCCTCTTTGCACGTCTCTTCTGCCCCGCTTCTTTCCCCTTTTTATTTTATCGGACATCACGACCTCCAATATTTGAAAATGTATAGTCTGCTCTTTACGAACTACCCTCCTTATAGCATAACCACGTAGCCACGCAACTTTTACAAAGAAGATTTTAAATACTGCCCAGTGTAGGATTTGCGATTTTTGGCGACGACGCTTGGCGGGCCTTCGGCGACAATATATCCCCCTTTGTCGCCGCCTTCAGGACCAAGATCGATCACCCAATCAGTTGAAGCGATAAAATCGAGATTGTGCTCAATGGTAACTACGGTGTTGCCTTTTGCCACTAGTTCGGCCAGCACGTGCAACAGTTTTCGCACGTCATCAAAATGCAGGCCTGTTGTGGGCTCGTCTAATATGTACATTGTTTTGCCCGTGGCTTTTTTCGAAAGTTCGGTGGCCAGCTTTACGCGCTGCGCCTCCCCTCCCGAAAGCGAAGGAGCCGGTTGGCCAAGCTCCACGTAACTTAAGCCCACCTCGTTTAACGTTTTGAGCTTTGAGGACACAGGCGGAATGTTTTTGAAAAACTCCAGGCCTTCTTCTACCGTCATTGCCAAAACATCGGCAATGTTTTTGTCTTTATATAAAATTTCCAGCGCCTCTTTGTTGTAGCGCTTGCCGCCGCACACCTCGCATTCCACGTACACGTCGGGTAAAAAGTACATTTCAATTTTCTTTAGGCCCTGGCCTTCGCACGATTCGCACCTGCCGCCTTTTACGTTAAACGAGAATCGGCCGGCCGCGTACCCGCGCACCCTTGCTTCTTTTGTTTTCACGAACAAATCGCGAATATGCGAAAACACGCCCGTGTACGTGGCCGGGTTGGAGCGCGGCGTGCGGCCAATCGGCGACTGGTCCACCAACACCACTTTGTCGAGATTTTGCGTACCCACGATTTCTTTGTGGGCGCCCGGTTCGTCTTTGGCGCGGTAAAACTTTTTTAACAATGCTTTTGCCACAATGTCGTTTACCAGGGAGCTTTTGCCAGATCCCGAAACTCCCGTAACGCACACAAACTTTCCCAACGGAATTTTAACGTCGATATTCTTAAGGTTATGTTCGCTTGCCCCTTTTACGGTCAAGTATTTAGTATTTGGTATTTTGTATTTAGGATTTATTTGGAATTTGGCATTTGGAATTTGAACTTTTCGCTTGCCAGCTAGGTACTCTCCGGTTAATGTTTTGCTTTTCAATAAACTTGCTGGTGTGCCAGTGAAGGTGACGCGCCCTCCGTGTTTGCCCGCGCCAGGGCCAATGTCAACAACCCAGTCTGATTCCACAATGGTTTGCGGGTCGTGCTCTACCACAATAACGGTATTGCCCACGTCGCGCAGCTGCTTTAAGGTTTTAATTAACCGGTGCTGGTCGCGAGAATGCAAGCCAATGGAAGGCTCGTCTAAAATGTACAAAACGCCCGAAAGCTTTGACCCGATTTGCGTGGCCAAGCGTATGCGCTGCTCTTCCCCGCCGGAAAGCGTGCCTGCTTTGCGGGCCAGCGTTAGGTATTCCAAGCCAACGTCCAATAAAAACTGCAGCCGGTTTAACACTTCTTTTATAATGGGGGCGGCAATTTTTTTTTCGTGCTCCTGTAGGTTTTTGTTTAGGTTTTGGAAAAATTCTTTGCTTTGCTCGCAGCTGGCCTGCACCACGTCGTCTATGGATTTTTGGCCAACGGTTACCGCCAGCACCTCGGGCTTTAACCGCTTTCCCTGGCACAGCTCGCACTGTTTTTCCACCATGTACTGCTCAATTTCTTCACGGGCAAAGTCAGAATCGGTTTCGTGGTACCTGCGCTCCAACCACGGAATAACGCCTTCAAAATCGCCGGCGCCGTATAAAATAACGTCCACGTCTTTTTTATCCAAACTTTTTACGGGAGCGCGCAAGGAAAACCCGTACTGCTTTGCCAGTTCTTCCAGCATCCACCAAAACATTCCCTGCCTGCCGATTTTATGCGAGGCTTTTGCCCACGGGAACACAGCTCCCTCGGCTATGGAAAGATTTTTGTTTGGCATTACCAGGTCGGGATCCACTTCGAGTTTTTCGCCCAAGCCCTGGCATGAAGCACAGGCCCCGAACGGCGAGTTAAACGAGAACAGCCGAGGTTCAATGGCCGGCAGGCTAATGCCGCAATCCTCGCACGCGAAATGTTCAGAGAACAACAGGTCTTTTGTTTTCTTGCCTTCGGGAACCTGGATTACCACAATTCCCTTGCCAAGCTTTAACGCGGTTTCCAAAGAATCTACCAAACGTGTGCGGTCGATATTCTTCTCAATGACAAGCCTGTCTACCACCACTTCAATACTGTGCTTTTTCTTGCGGTCGAGTTCTGTTTGTATGACTTCTTGTAGCCGGTGCGTTACGCCGTCTATACGCACGCGCACAAAGCCCGCGTTCTGCACTTCTTGCAAAACGCCCTGGTGTTCGCCTTTTCTGGCGCGCACCACCGGCCCCAGTATGGCAATTTCCGTTCCTGCAGGCAGTTTTACCACCTGCTGGGCGATTTGGCTTACGCTTTGGCGCTTTACTTCTTTGCCACAGTTGGGGCAATGGGGAATGCCAACGTGCGCGAACAAAAGCCGAAGATAGTCGTATATCTCGGTAATCGTGCCCACGGTGGAGCGCGGATTGTGCGAGCCTTTGCGCTGATCTATGGCAATGGCGGGACTAATGCCTTCGATGCTATCCACGTCGGGCTTGTCCATTACGCCCAAAAACTGCCGGGCGTACGCGGACAAACTTTCCACGTACCGGCGCTGGCCTTCCGCGTACAACGTATCGAACGCGAGCGAACTTTTCCCCGAACCCGACAAACCGGTAATAACCACCAGCTTATTCTTGGGAATGTCAACGTCGATGTTCTTTAGGTTATGAACTCTGGCGCCTCGTATTTTGATGAACCCTTGCCCTTGCCCCGTGGTCAGCCTTGCTGACTTTACGGGGCCCCGAATTTTAATAACCTGCGAACCATCTTTCTTTGGCATATATCAGTGTCCAATTATACACGAAAATGCAAGAACAATCAATTCTTGAGAGGGGAATCTCTCTCGGGCTTTGTTTTTGAGGGGAACTTGACACTAAGATTATCTTAAGATAAACTTAAAATATATGGAAAAAATCATAGGCCTAAAAGAGTTACGGGAAAATACTGAAAAATATGTGCGTGATATCGGGCAAGGCGAAACGTACGTGGTTATGAGAAAATCAAAACCGCTTTTTCGCATTGCTCCCCTAGAAGAAGAGTGGGAAGAAGTAATTGACTTTACGAAAATTAAGAAAGGAGGAGTACATATCGACGATATTCTTTCGCGCTTATAGCTTATGGATAAAATCAGCAAGGCTTTAAAGAAGCTAAGCGCGAAAGAAAGAAAAGCCGTAGAGCTGCTTTTGCGAAACATCCAAAAAGGAACTCTCGAGAGCATGGATATTAAGAAGCTCAAAGATCGAGAAGATATTTTTCGAGTACGTAAAGGAGATATAAGAATTATTTATCAAAGACGAGACGAAAAGACGTTCATCCTCGCAATCGAGAGAAGAAACGAAAAAACCTATAAAAATATTTGACGTCTCGACAAAAAGCCTCTGAAACTTCAGGGTATTTTTGTTAGAATGAATAAACTATGAAATTCGCGTATGCAAAAAAAGAGAACATTGCGGAAATTCCCAAAACCACGGGGGTGTATTCGTTTTGGGATAAAAATAGCCTGCTATATATAGGTAAAGCCGGGAATTTGCGCGATCGGGTAAAAACGCACTTTATGCAGCCAAGCTACCGCGACAACCTGTTTATGGATCAAGTAGAGAAAATTGGGTACGTGGAAACTGACTCGGAAATTGAAGCATTACTGCTGGAGTCCGCACTCATCAAAGAGCGCTTGCCGAAATACAACGTACTATGGAAGGACGGAAAAAATTATTTCTTTGTGCTTATTGCAAAAGAAGATTTGCCGCGCGTCCTTATAACGCACCAGCAAAATCAAGATGGCTCGTATATCGGGCCGTTCGTAGATGGCAAAGCGGTAAAACGAACATTGCGGAGCTTGCGCCGGATTTTCCCCTACTACACCAAAAAGCACGAAAAAAGATTATGCCAGTATTGTAACTTGGGGTTATGCCCCGGGCCGGAACCAAATGCTGCAAAATACAAAAAAGATCTAAAAAACCTAACCTCGGTATTGCAGGGCAAAAAACAAAACGTGCTAAAAAAGCTGCAAAAAGAAATGGCAGAAGCTGCAAAAGCCCAGCAGTACGAAAAGGCAAAAGAGTTGCGCGACCAGCTGCACGATTTGGAAGTTATTTTTTCGCATGCCAGAATATTTAGGCCGACAGACCCCGACGCTTCGGTCGGGGTGAACTGGCCAGCCATAGAAAAGTATCTGCGGAGAATCTTGGATGCAAAAAGACGCATTTCCCGCGTGGAGGCGTACGACATTTCTAACATGCAAGGCCAAGAGGCCACCAGCTCTATGCCCGTATTTGTAAACGGCGCCCCCGCCAAAGACCAATACCGAAAATTTAAAATTCGGCTTGGCGACACGCCCAACGACTTTGCCATGCTGGAAGAAACCATAACCCGCCGCCTCCGGCACACCGAATGGCCCTACCCCGATTTGATGATTATAGACGGCGGCCGCGGCCAGCTTACCGCAGCGTTGCGCGCTTTGCAGAAATCCGAAATCCGAAGCACGAAATCCGAAACAAATTCAAAATTGAAACCTATTGCTGTTGCCGCTATAGCCAAAAAGCATAATGAGCTTTTCCTCCCCGGACAATCTCAACCACTTCTCTTAAAGGACATGCCTCAACCCGTGTCCAACTTCATTCTGCATATCCGCGACGAAGCCCATCGCTTTGCTATTGGTTATCACAGGCTTTTACGCAAAAAAGTTATTATGCCAAATGCGTAGTATTATGCGGCGCGTCTTTGCTTGCGTTGCAGATTTTTGTTTCAAAAAACCCGGCAGCATTGCCGGGGTGATAACATCTTTTGCCATGGTTGGCTATTTTCGGTTAAACTTCTTTGCCTCTCTGTACATCGTAGTAACATCTTTACCGGCAAATAGCTTACGCCTCGTCTTTACATAATCGCCTCGAGGCATAGCTAAAATCTGCCACAATTGGGTGGTTTTGCGCGGGCCAAACTTTTCGAGCAATGCATCAAAAGCATCGGTAAGCAAGGATTTGTTATTTTCCTTTGTAGCGGTTGCCATAGGTATCAATAAAAGTTAAAGGGGTTCAACCCAACAGAAAGGTCATCAAACGGCCGGTTCAGAAAGCTGTTGTCCAAATAAAGTTTCACGCGTTCATTATAGCATATTTCCCGCAAACGATTTATAATACCCTAATGCATCGATTTCTCGTTTTAGCAACGGTCTTGTGCGGCGCGTCGCTCCTCGCGCTCCAGGTTTTTAGATTTGACAATGAAAACTATATATGGTAAGTTGTCATTGGTAATGACAACTTTTATCTGTATCCCATGTTTGACGCAAACATCCTCAAAGAAATTGCATTGGAACAAAAGCAGTATATACAGAACAAGGAGATCGGCATACCTCGAGAGAAGCTTCGGGAAGTGAAGCCCTTTTTCGAATTGCCTCACGCGGTTGTTATCGCCGGGATACGACGAGTGGGGAAATCAACGCTTCTTGCGCAGATTATCAAAGAATTCTACGAAGGACAATATTACTACTTCAATTTCGAGGACGAGCGACTTTTGCATTTCAAAAGCCGCGATTTTAACGCTTTATACGAAATACTCCTGGAGCTGTTCGACGAAAAAAAAGTATTCTTCTTCGACGAGATTCAAAACATACAAGGCTGGGAGAAGTTTGTACGCCGCATGCAGGATCGCGGATACAAATTCTTTCTTTCAGGATCAAACGCCACGCTCTTAAGCCGCGAGCTTGGAACGGCGCTTACGGGAAGACATGTCGCGGTGTCTTTATACCCATTTTCATTTCGTGAATTCCTGGCTATGCAGAAGTTTGAAGTTCGGAAAAACTCTCTTTTTCAAACAAGCGAACGCGCAAAGATACGGCGCTTATTCCAGGAATATCTCCAAAAGGGAGGCATGCCAGAATACCTCCAATATGAAAGAAGGGAAATTCTGCGAGGGGTTTACGACGATATTTTGTATAGAGATATTGCGGCGCGATACGAAATTAAAGAAATAGGGGCGCTGAGGGAGCTCGCGCTCTACTATATAAGCAACATAGGCGCGCCCGTCTCCTTTCATAAGCTCAAAGACATGCTTAAGCTTGGCAGTACCAATACGGTAAAGGCGTACACGACATACCTGGAAAACAGCTTTCTGCTCTTTCCCCTGAACAGATATTCCTATTCTGTGAAACAACAATACATTGCGCCAAAAAAGATATACTGTATTGACAATGGGTTGGCTTCGGCTGTCGCGTTTGCCTTTTCTCCCAACAAAGGGCGTTTTCTTGAAAATCTGGTTTTCGTGGAGTTGAGACGAAGAGGAAAACAGTTATTCTACTATAAAACGAAAAATAATCTTGAAGTTGATTTTCTTGCGACGGAAGGGAAACGTCCGGAAGAGCTGATACAGGTTTGCTGGAGTCTTTCCGACAAAAAAACAAAAGAGCGAGAAATAAAGGCGCTGCAAAATGCCCTTGCGGAGCTTCGCATGAAAGAAGGATATCTTTTAACAAGCGAAGAGCGTGAAAAGGTGAAGGTAAACGGCTGTACAATTCACGTCAAACCAGTGTGGGAATGGTGTTTGGAATAATAAAGCGTTATACTACCCTAATGCATCGAATTCTCGTTGTAGCAACAGTCTTGTGCGGCGTAACTCTTCTCGCCCTGCAGGTTTTTGTTTCCCTACAACCAGTTGACGTACAAGCAACTAGCCATTCAGTGAATATCACCGGGCCCACGGCTGGTTCGTGGCAGAAGGGAAATTTTCAGGTGCAGTACGATGCGCAGAACGTAAGCACCTGTGAAGTGTGGACAAACGACGGTGGAGCTGGCTGGACACAGCGTACAACCATAAACTCCTGTACCTCGGGCAGCACTGCCATTCAAGTCGGCCTTTCTGGCTGGTGCTCGGCCGAAGGCTTGAACCAGTGCGGCGTTCGTGTCACGGGATCGCCGCCTCCTGCGGTTGCAGCATTCAACTACACCAGTGCCATACAAACATGGACTGTGCCTCCCGGCGTCACAGAAATCATGGTGGATGTCAAAGGAGCACAGGGACACCAGGCTACAGGAAATAACCACGGAAGAGGAGGACGAGTCCAGGCAAACATTTCAGTAACCCCGGGCGAAAATCTTTCCATCCACGTGGGAGGCGCTGGGAGCCCCGCCAGTGGTGCAATAGGCGGAGCCGGCGGATTCAATGGTGGCGGTAGTGGCGGGAATAGCTTAGGAGGAGGTAATTCCAGTGGCTCTGGTGGCGGCGGCGCTTCTGATATCCGCCAGGGCGGCAATGCCTTGGCAGACCGTATTGTTGTTGCTGGCGGGGGTGGTGGCTCTCTCCATGGATATGTTGGTGGCGCCGGGGGTGGCCTATCAGGCGTCGGAGCGGATATCGGTGGTACGCCGTCTTCCCAGTCTTCTGGAGGAAGTGGCGGTTCTCCAAATCTTGATGCTTTGCCTGCTTGTGGAAACGCAGATCCACGTGCTGGTTCCTCCGGAACGCTTAGTTCTGGCGGCGCTGGCGCCTTTTGCACTTTGTCTTGTTGCCACGGCGGAAGTGGAGGCGGAGGAGGATATTATGGTGGAGGGGGTGGAGGAAATGGGGGTTGGCAAGGAGGCGGTATGGTTGGAGGCGGAGGTTCTGGCTATCCTGACCCAAGCAACCCCCCTATTGGCGTTACGAATATATCGCATACCCAAGGGTTTCAGACTGGCGATGGTCAAGTCATCATCGCCTATACTCCTGGGGGCGTGGCGCAAGATGAAGAATTTTTCTCGATTGACTATACTGTTCCAACAGCTTCATTCAATGTTCCGCCGACGCCGGCTGACGGATCAGACCTGGCGGCAGACTTTCAGATTCAATACGACGCAGACGACGCATTCATCGACACGTGCACGCTTTCCAGCTCTACTAACGGCGGAGGAACCTGGACTCCTCGTTCATCTGCCTGCGGTGCAAACCAAACAGAAATGGGGCTCATCCCTGGTTGGTGTTCTGCGGGAGTAAAATGCTCCATTCGTATTTGGGCCAGGGACTTGGCAGGCAACATCGGAGAACAAGTCCTCCACTTCAAGGGCGCCTTTACCGGAGGCCTGGTGCCTTGCGGAAGAGATACCAACGACCCTCTCACTGCCATAGACGAAAGCCAACCTTGCACCCTGTGCCACGGATTTGTGCTTGTGCATAACGTTATTGAATTTTTCCTTTTACCCAACAACACGAACAACGGCTTTGCCCTGGTAATGCTTTTGGGCGCGCTTATGCTCGTGGTGGGAGGGTTCTCGCTTTTGGTGGGAGGCCTGGGAAATCCGGCGCTGCGGAACAAGGGCAGGCAAATTCTGTTTACCACGATTATCGCGCTGCTTATCATATACGGCTCATGGGTAGCCCTCAACATGCTTTTTGACTTTTTGGGCGCAAGCACATTTACGGGCACGGGCAACTGGTGGCAGGTTACCTGCGGAGGCGGGGGTTGACAATCCTTGCCGGTTTGCTATAATGAAACCATCAATCCTTGGTGAAGGCCTACCCTGCTGGTAGTGAAGGGTTCCGTAAGGGACTAGCCAAGGCTCCCATAAAATCCTCCGCTTTTGCGCGGGGGTTTTATGTTCCAATATCAATAAGGTGTCCGTCCCTTTTTGCTCGTTCAAAAAGCTCCTTTGCGTCTTTCTTGTTTAAAAACGCGCTTCGGATACACCCAGCCCACATATCAGCAAGCCGTATCAATGCCTCGCTTTCTTCCCGTTTCCCTCGCACTATACGGGTTGAGACGCCTCGCGAACGCAAAGCGTTGGTAAGCGCCTTCGCTACCGTTTTGTTGGCGCCGTCAACATACACGCGCGCGGTGTAATCTTTTTCTGCCATGCGTTTGATGGTTTTTTCTATAATCTCAACTACGGGGAAAAAGTAAGGGATGGGCTTTTCGTAGACGCCGAAAAATACATTGCTCTTCGCTATCTTCCGGTCGAGTATTTTGTTCAGGTAGGCAATACGCCGATCGTGCCGGGCGCTATTCCATTTTCTTCTTCCTGTGCGAGCCGCATCCTCAAGCTCCACAGCAGTGTTCTCCAGAGTATCGCGTTCATCTCCAGACACCCCAACAGCAACGGCCGTAAAAACCTTTGAGGAGTCGTCCTGCCCGGCTTCGTCAACGTATACATACAGTTTTTGCATCCTTTATTTTCGCATACGCGGCAGATAAGGCAACCCCCACCACTCAAATCTGAGTGTGGGGGTGAATTTTGCTTGGGGAAACAGCATTGACATTTTCGAAGGAAGTGATACTATAGCAGAAATGATACAGGCGCTTCTCTTGCACATTTTGGCGGGAATCGCGGGACTCTGGGTTGCCATTCGGTTTGTTAACGGGGTGGAGTTTACCGGCCCCGCCTACCTCCTCTTGATTATTGGGCTGGTTCTTGGTATACTAAACGCAACGCTAAAACCCCTATTGAACCTTGTAACCCTGCCCGTACGCATTCTTACGCTGGGCCTTTCCAGCCTTGTTATTAATTTTGTAATGGTTTGGGCGCTGGAGCTATTCTTTGCGGAATTAAACTTTATGGGACTTTTGCCCATACTGTGGACAACTCTTATTGTTTGGGCAGTAACCATTCCCCTTTCTTTGCTAAGCAGGGGGAAAGTATAAAACATTATGAATTTTGACTTCATTATTTCCGGCATTCAAATGTTAGTCGCCATTTTCCTGGTAGTATTTGTATTACTGCAGCAGCGGGGAGCGGCTTTGGGGGCTGCTTTTGGCGGCGACAGCGGCGGCTTTTACGCGGCAAGAAGAGGAATACAAAAACAACTGTATTGGGGAACCATTGTTCTTGGCATTCTGTTTGTTGGGTTGGCGCTTTCGCGACTCATTTTCAGCTCTTAAGCTTTGTGGCAGATTCATTCTCGAATAAACAATCGAACTGGCCTTCTCCTGTACAGTGGAAGCAATTGTACCGCGTGCTGGGCCCAAAAGAAAAAGTCGCGCTTCCCATACTCGTTTTGGTTTTTGTATTCTTTCTGTTTTCTTTCGCGCAAGGGGTGTACTTTTTAAACGCGCTTGTCGTTCCCGCGAAAGGAGGAACCCTGGTAGAAGGTATTGTGGGCTCGCCCCGGTTTATAAACCCATTATACGCCGACGCGAACGACACCGACCGCGATATATCGCAACTGGTGTATTCTGGTATTCTTTCCTACAACAGCCAGGGTGAAATAGTGCCGGATTTGGCCGCCCAAATGCCGGAAATAACCGAGGGCGGAAGGGTGGTAACGGTTTCTTTGCGAGAAGATGTACAGTGGCATGATGGCTCTCCATTTTCCGCGGACGATATTCTGTTTACCGTTGGAGCCATACAAGACCCCGCGACCAGAAGCCCTATTAGGGCAAACTGGATTGGAATAGACGCGGAAAAAGTTTCAGATTACAAAGTGCGCTTTCACCTGCTTGAACCGTACGCCCCTTTTACAGAACGGCTTACCCTAAAAATTCTTCCGGTCCATGTGTGGAAAGAAATTTCACCGGAAAACCTTCCTTTAACCCCTTTGAACCTACAGCCTGTTGGGACAGGTCCCTACACCGTAAAAAACATAAGCCAAAATCGCTCCGGGTTTGTGCGCGAAATTCGGCTGGAAGCAAACGACAATTATTACGCGGAAGGCCCGTTTATTGAATCTGTTACGCTGCGATTTTTTGAAAACGAGGAAGCGTTAATAACGGAGGCAAACAGGGGCTCTATTCACAGCTTTTCCTTAAGCAAAATAGAGAATATTGAGCGCATGAAAAACCCCACCTTTGCCTCGTACGCCTTTGACCTTCCCCGCTATTTCGCGCTGTTCTTTAACCTGGCGGCTCCCCAGGACCAAACAGCGTTCCAAGCGCGCGCCATGCGGCAAGCGCTTTCCCTTGCGCTGAACCGCGACCAGCTTTTGGATACTGTGTTTGGGAACAAGGCAGAACGGGTGGATTCGCCGTTTTTGCCAGACACGTTTGGTTTTGCGAAACCGCAAATTGTACCGGAATATGATCCACAACAAGCGCTCTCCCTTCTCGAAGAACAAGGTTATAGAAAAGAACATGGAAAAATTGGAAAAGCCCAGCTTTCCGCGCAAGCTTTACGGCAAGATTTAATACAGGGAGACAGCGGCCCGGAAGTAACCAAACTGCAGCAATGTTTGGCAAAAGACCCCGCCGTATACCCGGAAGGCACGCAAAACGGAACCTTTGGTCAGCTTACCAAACAAGCGGTCATCGCGTTCCAGGAAAAATACGCCCAGGAAGTATTAGCTCCTTTGGGGCTTTCTGAAGGAACCGGAAAAGCGGGTGAGTTAACCAGAAACAAACTAAACGCTTTGTGTTTTGCGAACTCCGAACAAACCACCCCGCTTGAACTTACCATAGCAACCGTTGACCAGTCGCCCCTTATACAGGTTGCCCGGGAGCTCAAAAAACAATGGGAAGAATTCGGGTTGCAGGTAGAGGTGCAGGCGCTTGCCGCCAACACATTGGAACGCGACGTGTTAAAGCCCAGGGCATACCAAACGCTGTTGTTTGGAGAGGTGCTGGGCGCTATTCCAGACCCCTTTCCTTTTTGGCATTCCACGCAAACGCAGACGCCGGGACTAAACCTTTCCTCGTATGAAAACAAAACACTGGATTCTTTATTGGAATCTACAAGAAAAGAGTCCGGCGAACAAGCCAGAAACGGAATGCTGGAACAAATGCAAGATGTACTGCTCTACGACACGCCCGCGTTATTTTTGTACGATATAGACCACTACTATTTTGTAACCAAAGACGTACAAGGCATTCAGGCTTCGTTAATCGCCGACCCTTCCTGGCGTTTTGCGCGCATTGAAGAATGGTATATACAAACGAAAAGGCAACGGCAGTAACGCTTGCCCTGCCGTTCGAGGCTCTGAGGAGCCCTCAGGCTCTCGAAGAGAGCGAAGTCGAATGGGCTCTCGTGGCGGAACTGGTATACGCGTACGGTTCAGAGCCGTATGCCGCAAGGCTTGTGGGTTCGACTCCCACCGAGAGCACCAAGAATAATAAACTCTAATAACAACAGAACGAACATATGGAGAAAGATTCATCGAGACCGCGCCCGTTTGTACAAAGAAATACGGGCCAGAAAGACGCAAATCTGCGCGTTACCCCGCTTGGCGGGTTAGGCGAAGTTGGGCGCAACATGATGGTAGTAGAATACCAGGGCAGTATATTGCTTATCGATATGGGCTTTCGCATGCCAGAAGAAGATATGCCGGGGGTGGACTACATTATTCCCAACATTTCTTACTTAAAAGGAAAGGAACGGAACATTTTGGCCCTGCTTATTACCCACGGGCACTACGACCACCTGGGCGCCATTCCCTATTTGTTAAAGCAGCTGGGCAACCCGCCTATTTTTGCCGGTAACCTGGCAAAGGCAATTATTATGAAACGCCAGGAAGATTTTGCCAACCAGCCAAAACTGCGCATTACGCCTTTGCAAAACGGCAAAAAATTCGCGCTGGGACCCTTTACCATAGAGCCATTCCGCCAAAACCACAACATTACCGACAACTTTGGGTTTTTAATAAACACGCCCGTGGGAAATATCGTCCACACGTCCGACTTTAAGTTCGACGACGACCCGGTAAACGAACCCGGCACCGATTACAAGCGCCTGAAAAGAATCGGAGACCAGAAGATTTTGCTGTTAATGTCAGACTCCACGAACGCGGAAGAACCCAACCACTCGCTTTCAGAAAAAGTCATTTTCGCCAACTTAGACGAAATTTTCAAACAGGCGCAGGGAAGGATTATTACCGCCACCTTTGCCTCGCTTATAAACCGCGTGCAGCAAATTATTACCCTTTCTGAAAAGTACGGCAGGCACGTGGGTTTGGAGGGGTATTCCATGAAAACCAACGTGGAAATTTCCAAGCAGTTTGGGTACATGAAAATGAAAAGCGGCACTATTTTAAAAACCAAGGATGTGCTGGGCTACCCTGATTCCAAAATTACCATTTGCGGCACCGGCGCCCAGGGGGAAGAACGCGCCGTGTTAATGCGCGTTGTAAACGGCGAGCATCCGCACGTGAAAATCCAAAAGGGCGATACGGTTATATTTTCCTCGTCGGTAATTCCCGGCAACGAGCGCAGCGTGCAGTTTGTAAAAGACCAGCTGTACCGACAGGGAGCCAACGTATTCCACTACAAAATGATGGACATTCACGCGTCCGGCCACGCCAATGAAGAAGAGCTAAAGCAAATGCTGGAGCTTATGCGGCCAAAGTTCTTAATGCCCGTGCACGGCCAATTTTCCATGCTGGTAAACCACGCGAAATTGGCTCAGGGGGAAGGAATCTCCGAACAAAACATATTTGTTATGGAAAACGGGCAAACTCTTTCTGTGGACAAAACGCAGGCCGCTTTGGAAAAAACCAGGGCTCCCGCCAACTACATTATGGTAGACGGCCTGGGCGTGGGCGACGTGGGGGAAGTGGTGCTGCGCGACCGCCAAAATATAGGAAAGGACGGCATTTTCGTTATTATTGCCGTGGTAGACCGGCAAACCGGAAACGTAAAAGGAAGTCCCGATATTATTTCCCGCGGCTTTATTTACCTGCGAGAGTCCAAAGACCTGCTAAAAGAAGTGCGCAAGAAAACCATTTACACCATAAACCAGTCCTCCAAAGTCGAGGGCCCCATTAACTGGATATATGTCAGAGACATCGTGCGCAACCAAATTTCAGAGTTCTTGTTCCACAAGACCGAGCGCCGCCCCATGGTGCTTCCTGTAATAATTGAGGTATAATTGAATTATGCGCGTATTATCGGGAATTCAGCCTACCGGACAACTGCATATCGGAAACTACCTGGGAGCGGTAAAATACTGGACTCTGTTGCAGGAAAAGCACGATTCTTACTTTTGCGTGGTTGACCTGCACGCCTTAACTGTGGAGCAAAATCCCAAGGAATTTGCCAAAACAACCTTGCAAAAGGTTATTGAGCTAATCGCCGCCGGACTGGATCCCGAGCGATGCACCCTGTTTTTACAGTCGCACGTAAAAGAACACACCGAATTGGCGTGGATTTTTAACACGTTAACTCCCGTGGCGGAACTGGAACGCATGACCCAGTTTAAAGACAAGTCCGCCAAGCACAAGAAAAATATTAACGCCGGACTGCTTACCTACCCCGCCTTAATGGCCGCTGATATTTTACTGTACAAGCCAGACGGCGTGCCCGTGGGAAAAGACCAGGAACAGCATTTAGAGCTTACCCGCGCCATAGCAAAAAAATTTAACAACCAATACGGAAAAACATTTGAAGAACCGGACTCTTTAACCCCAAAAGAAGGGGCAAAGGTAATGTCTTTGCAAGACCCCGAAAAAAAGATGTCCAAGTCAGACGCGTCTGCTTCTTATATTTCCCTGTTCGACAGTCCCGAAGATATTCAGAAAAAAATTATGCGCGCCACCACCGATACCGACAACAAAATTCAATACAACCCAATGAAAAAGCCTGGAGTTTCAAACTTACTGCAGATATACTCTTTGTTTGCCGAAGAACAAATACAAGACGTGGAGAAAAAATTTCAGGGCAAGGGATACGCTGATCTTAAAAAAGAAGTGGCAGAGTTGCTTGCAGACAAACTCGACCCGTTTCGCCGCAAGAAGAAAGAACTCGAAAACCGGGAAATTTATATTCAGGAAATCTTAAAACGCGGCGCGAAAAAAGCGTCTTCGGTGGCTGCTGCCACCATGCAGGAAGTCCGCTCTAAAATAGGTCTTGTGCCCGCTTCTTAAAGCCAGCCGAGTTTTCCACTAAAACTCGCAACGTGCTCACGATCCAGCGTTTCCTGCACTTCTGGAAACTTTTCTAATTCGTCTGCAAGAATATTTTTAACCTGCAACGCTTCCTGTTCCGTTTCCCCTTCTACACGCACCGTAAGGTAGGGTGACGTGTTGGAAGCCCGCACCAAACCCCAACCTTTCCTGGTTACTTGCACCCGAACTCCGTCTATAAGGGTGGCTGGATATTTTTGTTTCAGGGCCCGGGTAATATGTTCCGCTACCCGGAACTTTTTGTCGTCCGCGCAAGCCAATTTTATTTCCGGAGTCCGCACGCGCGTTGGAACACCTTCAAATAAAGAAGAAAATGCTCCTTGCTGCCGAGAGGCCAGTTCCAGCATTTTTGCGGCCGCGAACACGCCGTCGTCTATTTTAAAATACTGCTCTACAAAGTAAAAATGTCCCGATACTTCCCCGCCAAAAATGATGTCGGGGTCTTTGCGGAGCGTTTCTTTTATGGGGGCGTGGCCGGTACGATGCATAAGCGGGACTCCGCCGTACCCGGGAATAAGTTCGGAGAGCAGCTGGGAAGATTTTACGTCGAACAGCACTTTTTTTCCTGGGTTCCGGGAAAGCGCGTCTTTCGCGAACACCAAAAGCGCCAAATCGGCTGAAACGAATTCTCCCTTTTCATCCACAAACCCGGCGCGGTCTCCGTCGGCATCCAGGCCTATGCCAAAATCCGCTTTTTCCTGCCGTACCTTTTCCGCCAAATCTTTCATGTTTTGCGGCGCCTCGGGGTCGGGGTCATGGTTGGGAAACGCGGCGTCCGGCTTGGTGTACAGCTCAATAACTTCACAGCCCAATTCGCGAAACAATTCCGGGGCAAACGCGCCCGCGGACCCGTTTCCCGTGTCTACCACAATTCTAAGCTGCCGTTCCAATTTTATATGGGAAAGCAAATACTCCCGGTATGCCTGGTACACGTCAACAGCCTCGAGCGTTCCCTCCTGACCCGTTGCCCAAACTTCTTTTTCGATCATCGCGCGCATTTCCTGGATCTCTTTTCCGAACAGCGGCCACACATCCTTTTTCATCATTTTAAACCCGTTGTAAAAATACACGTTGTGGGATCCGGTAATGTTTACCCCGCCGTCAAACCCAAAGTAGGCAACGGCGAAGTATATAAAAGGAGTAAGCGTTACTCCGGCGTCCGCCACATTGCACCCGGTTGAAAGAACGCCGGAAATAAACGACGCTTTCAGTTCTTTGGCGAACGGGCGAAGTTCGTATCCCACCACAACTTTGTTGCCCCCGTCTTTTTTTATAATAGTCCCGTACGCTTTCCCAATGCCAAAAGCGGCTTCTTTGGTAAGCGTAACCCCGGGAAACGGGCCATAGAGTTTTTCGTATTTGGCTATCTCCCGGGGAGAAAAATCCTCGCCGGCAATACCCCGAATATCGTATTCCCGAAACATAGATTTGGATACCTCACCCATAATGTGGCATTGTAGCACGCCGTTGACGAATTGAGAATATTTTGGTACACTACCTGTATGAGAAATTACGACGTGACCTTCATTTTTTCCCCGCTCTTGGAAGAGTCTTCGCTGAACGACACGCTCTCTAAGCTCGCCTCTTTTGTGCAAGAAAAAGGAGGAATCCTGGGAAACCAGCACATAAAGGGAAAACGCCCCTTGCTTGCCCCTATCGGCAAACATAAGGAAGGTTTTCTGGCAACCCTTTCTTTTAGCCTCGTCCCGGAACATCTGGAAGCGTTTGAAAAGTACTGTAAAGAGCAAAAAGATATTCTGCGCTTTTTGGCCGCAAAGCACATACGACACGCCACAAAAGCCCAGCCAACTATTGCCCGGCCGCATCCCACTCCTGTTTTGTCGGCAGCTGCGCCAGAAACACCGGCTTCCCTCACCGAGGCAAAATCTGAAGAAAAAATTGATTTAGAAGACATTGACAAAAAGTTAGAAGAAATCTTTAAAGAAACGTAAGTATGAATTTCAACCGCGTCGTTATTATTGGAAACGTGGTGGCAGACCCGGAAAGCCGGACAACGCCTTCCGGTCAGCAGGTGTGTTCCCTGCGCGTGGCAACCAACCGCGTGTGGACCGACAAAACAGGCCAAAAACAGCAAAAAGCGGAATTTCACAGCGTGGTGTTGTGGCGCAGGCTGGCTGAAATTGCTTCCCAGTATCTTCGCAAAGGAAGTATGGTCCTTATTGAGGGAAGGCTGGAAACCAGAAGCTGGGACGACCAGCAGGGCAACAAAAAATACCGCACCGAGATTATCGCCGAGAACATGCAATTGGGCCCAAAGAGTTTTGGGCGGGCAGGAGAATCGCAACCTGCCCAAAACCAAACTCCATCTCAAAAAGACGAACAACCAAAGGACGAAATCCCCATTATTGAAGAGGACGAAGAAATAGACGTAAAAGATATTCCGTTCTAACCATGGAGTGCTATTTTTGCAAAAAAAACATAAAAGAAGTTGATTTTCAGGATACCGTACTATTACGGCGCTTTATCTCTGGTCTTGGAAAAATAAGAAAGCGGACTCGCACCGGCCTGTGCGCAACCCACCAACGGAAAATTTCCACAGCCGTAAAACGGGCCCGCCACTTAGGCCTTTTTGCCGCCACCGGCAAGTAATTCATCCCTAATTTTTTTGGCCAGGGCCGGGTTCTCTTTCAAAAACTTTTTGGAAGCGTCCATTCCCTGGCCGAGTTTTGCGTCTCCAAGCTGCAGCCAGCTTCCCGCTTTCTTTACCACCCCCTCTTTTACGCCCGCTTGCAGCAAGTCGGTTTCGTAAGAAATTCCCTCGTTGTAATAAATATCGAACTCTGCCGTGCGGAAAGGAGGAGCAACTTTGTTCTTTACGATTTTCGCGCGTATGCGAGAACCGATAATTTCGTCGCCATGCTTAATTTGCGCCGCCCTTCTGACCTCAATGCGCACGGAGCAATAAAACTTTAACGCCAAGCCTCCCGGCGTGGTTTCCGGATTGCCAAACATTACGCCCACCTTCATGCGAATTTGGTTAAGAAAAATAACGCTGGTTTTTGTTTTTGCCACAAGCCCGGAAAGTTTGCGCAGAGAGGCCGACATTAACCTTGCCTGCAAGCCAATTTGAAATTCGCCCATTTCACCGGCTATCTCGGTTTTCGGGGTTAAGGCCGCCACCGAGTCTATTACCAGCACGTCTATTTCTCCGGAACGCACCAATGTTTCCACAATTTGCAGGGCCTGCTCTCCCGAGTCTGGCTGGGAAATTAACAAATCGTCTGTTTTTACGCCAATGCGTTTGGCGTAATCCGGGTCCATGGCGTGCTCGGCGTCAATAAACGCGCCCACCCCTCCTTTTTTCTGGGCTTCTGAAATAACATGCAACGCAAGCGTGGTTTTGCCCGCGGATTCCGGGCCGTAAATTTCAATAATCCTGCCTCGGGGAACTCCTCCCACGCCAAGCGCCAAATCCAAAGAAATGGAACCGGTGGGAATAATGTCCACATCCACATGCCTGGCTTCCGACATTTTCATAATGGCTCCTTCGCCAAAACGCTGCTTAATCTCGTCTAACGCCTCTGCTAGGTCTTCGGCGTATTTTTTTGGTTCTTTCTTTTTTGCCATGCGTTTATAAAAATTAGTAATTTGTTAAGGGTTTATCCATTCTTCATCTCCTTGTTCTTCTTGTTGTAAAGCGCGGCGTCCGTACACTTCGCGGGGTTTTGCACCCTCGCCCGGGCCCACTACTCCTTTTTCTTCCATAATGTCTATGAGGCGTGCCGCCCTGGCATACCCAACTTTCAGCCTGCGCTGCAGCAGGGAAGCTGACGCTTTGCCCGATTCCACCACCACGCGTTTTGCTTCTTCGTACAGGGGGTCGTCGTCTGAATCATCAAATCCATTTTCCAGCCCCTGCATGGCGCTCTGGGAAAGATCGGAAGAGCTTGTCATATCTTCCCGGTCCATTTCCTGTGTTTGGGAAGCAATCCACTCTACAATTTTCTTTACCTCCTTTTCTGAAACATACCCTCCCTGAATGCGGCGCGGCTTGGTAAATTCTGAATTTACAAACAGCATATCTCCCTGGCCTAACAGTTTTTCCGCTCCCGCGCTGTCTAAAATGGTTCTGGAATCAATTTGCGAAGCAACCTGAAAAGCCATGCGCGAAGTAATATTTGCCTTAATTAAACCGGTAATTACTTCTACCGACGGCCGCTGGGTAGCCAGCACCAAATGAATTCCCGTAGCCCGCGCCATTTGCGCCAAACGCACAATCATGCCCTCTAACTCTTTTCCTCTGGCTGCCATTAAGTCAGCCAGCTCGTCTATGACTGTTACTATATACGGAATTTCTTCTACTCTGGCAGCCGGCGGATTCCCTTTTTTTATTTGCTCTGTGTAATAGGCGTGATATCCCCGAATGTCGCGAACGCGAACTTCAGAAAATACAGAAAAACGCCGCTCCATCTCCTTCACAAGCCATCTGAGCGCGTTCAGGGTTTGCTGCGTGTCAAAAATAACAGGAGTAAGCAAATGAGGCAAATCGTTATACACGGGAAACTCCACGCGCTTGGGATCTACTAAAATAAACCGCAGCCTGGAAGGCGGGTTTTTGTACAGCAAACTAATAACAACATTGCCAAGACCAATGGTTTTCCCGGAACCCGTAGCCCCCGCAACCAGCAAATGCGGCATACGGGCCAGGTCGGAATAAATAGGAGTTCCCGAAACGTCTTTTCCCAGGGCAAGCAATAAACTTCCGGTGGATTCTTGAAACTCATCTGATTCCACTAAACTGCGCAGCCTGACGGTAGCTCGCGTTTTATTTGGAATTTCCACGCCCACCAAAGCGCGGCCCGGAATAGGGGCTTCAATACGCAACGGATGGGCGGCCAGGGCCAAAGCCAGGTCGTTTTGCAGCGACGTAATTTTGGAAAGCTTAATCCCTTCTGCGGGTTTGAACGCGTACTGCGTAACAGCCGGCCCCACGTTTACTTCTGAAACTTCTACCGGGATATCAAAGTTTTGCAGGGTTTTTTTAATAATGGCAGAATATGTTTTTACGTCGCCCGCATTCGGGGCTCCGCGTTCTTGTTCAAGCAAATCGGTAGGCGGAATGGTATAGTCCCCGGAAACCGGCGGAATTGCTTCTTTTTTTTCTTCCTCCTTTTTCTCTTCCTGCTCAAATACCGTGCTCGTTTGCACTTTTGGTTCGCGCTCTACTTGTGAAACCTGAAACTTGGGGGCAAAAATTTTCTTTACTTTTTCCTTCGCGTCTTGTGCGAACGAGGGCTTTTCTTTTTCCGCCTGCTCGTGCGGCAGCAGCTGCCAGAATATAACAGCGGCCGTGGCCACCAGCGCCAAAAAAATAATTTCCGCCACCCAAAAGCCAAAAGCCGTAAACAAGGGCCACGACGCCCCCACTCCAATTAACCCGCCAAATTCCTGCGCTTGGAGCCCCCTGTTCCTGGCAAAGGTAGATAAAATGCCGCTTACCCCAACCACCAGCAAAAACAGGGTAATAAACGGCGTTATTGAGCTGTATTTTTTCATGCTCCATAGCACAATGGCGCACACGGCCAAAAATACCGGAAAAACAAAAACTCCTCTTCCCAGCAAGAGTTGAGTCCCCTGCAATACCAGTTGTCCCGCCGATCCCGCCTTGCCAAAAAACGCGAACACGAAAATGCCGGCCAGCGCCACAAGCGCGATGGCTAAAATCATGCGCTTGGCGCGCTCGGGAACCTCAAAACCAACGTGCGGCATGGGAACATGAACCCCCTTTCCATTTTTCTTTTTTTTCTTTCCCACAATACCACTATTATACAGGCTTTATTAAAGCAATTCAAACCAAGAATTCCCCAAATCTGCGGCAAGTAGTAAACTAAAGAAGTTACTCCGCCCTTGATAGGTATTCTCCGAATTTGCGGAAGGCTTGGGCACGCTGGGAAAAGGAATTCTTTTCCTCCAAAGTCATGTCCGAGATAGTTTTTGTTTTGCCTTTGGGGATAAAGATTTTATCGTAGGGCATTTCGTCTTTATCTTGATTGTGGATTTCCTCTGCTATTTCACCCCGCATTATCCCTTCGAATAATACCGGCTCCTGGCCAGGTTGACAAAATGCAGCCATAGTTTTAAAGTATGCCTTTCTTGATTCGCCTTGGAGCAGCTTAAATATGCCCTTAAACCCGATAGAATGAATGACAAACTTGGGCAAGGCTCCCGGAAAATTGTTGTACGCCTCAAAAAACAAACCAGTATCTTCCAACACTACGGGCTTTTGCAGTTTTTCTGCCAGCTTTTTGGCAGCGCTCCGGGCAATTTCGTCTAAACTGCTGTCGTGGTTTTCTTCATACTCCATATCCAAATGCTCTAACTCGATAGCGTAATTTTTGAGTATATCCTGAACCTCTTGGAACTTATGCTTGTTGGTTGTAACAAACGTTACTTTCATGCACATACTCTACCAAAAAATCGCCAAGGTGGCCACCTCGAGCAACCTAATCTTTATCCAATAAGAGGTCATTAACTCCCGCGATCGCTGTAATTATTGACCTCGTTTCTCGCACGCAATATAATGGAGGTATGAAACCTTATGGAGAAATTACCAAAGCGATTCTTCTTGGAGTTGGAGTTGCTGGTGTGGTGGTGGTTGTTGCGGCGGCCCCTGGGATATTGCTTGCTGCAAAACTTTTTGATCAAAATCACAAACAATTCCCCGGAAAATATGAAAAGAAAAGGGCCGCGCGAACAATCCAAAGGCTCCAAAGAAACAATCTTCTAGTAGTAAAGAAAAGAGGGGGAGAATTTGTATTCGAACTTACAAAAGAAGGAAGACGAGAGTTTAAAGAAATTCAGCGCAAAGAAAACCTTCTGAAAAACCTACAAATTACAAAGCCTGCGCGCTGGGACGGCAAATGGCGAATTCTACTTTTCGACATTCCAGACCAATTACACAAACAAGCTCGTGATATTTTACGAGCAAAGCTAAAAGAGTGGGAATTTTATCCCCTGCAGAAAAGCGTATGGGTATGCCCCTGGCCGTGCGAAAAAGAGATTCAACTTGCCGCAGAACTCTACGGAATATCACAATATGTTAATGTTGTGGTAGCTGAAAAAATCTCTGAGGACACTATCCTCCGAAAACACTTTGGACTATAGTGGGTCATTAACTACAGCGATCGCTGAGGTTAGTGACCTACACATTCTGTACTTATGTTCCAAAACGAAAACGCCCCATTTCGGGGCGTTTCGATGTTATTTCTCCGCCGGGACTTTGGGTTTAAAGCCGGTGCCCGCGGGAATGAGTTTGCCTATAATCACGTTTTCCTTGAGCCCGCGCAGTTTGTCTTCGCGGCCTTCCAAAGCCGCCTGGATTAACACGCGCGAGGTTTCCTGGAAGGAAGCCGCGGACAAAAAGCTTTCGGTGGTTAAGGCAATCCGGGAAATACCCAGCAACAAGTCTGAAACGTGGGGAGGATTTTTGCCCGCCGCCTCTACCTTTGCTTTTTCTTCCATAAAGGCTCCTCTCTCGATTATCTCGCCTTCCGCAAAACGGCTATCGCCCCGATCTCCAATACGAACGCGAGAAAACATTTGGCGCGTAATTACTTCGATATGCTTGTCATGAATAGAAGCTCCTTGCGAGGTATAAATGCGCTGCACTTCTTTTGCGATGTAGCGCTGGGTAGTTTCCTTGCCGCTTGTCTTAAACAGTTCGTCCAGGTCCAGGTTTCCCTCACACAGCTGCTGGCCCCTTTGCACCTGGCTGCCTTTTTGCACCCACAGGCCGCGCTTTGCGGGAATTTCGTATTCTACAATGTCTTTGTCTTTTTCTTCGCCAGCTAACGAACTGGTTTTGGTTTTTTTGCCCCGAGTCTTTTTCGCGGGCGTGGCGGCATCGTTTTTTCCGCCAATGGTCTTAATGCGAATTACGTTATCTGCCGTAATGTCTTGCACCACTCCTTCCACTTCAGAAAGAATGGCTTTTCCGCCAGGCACGCGGCCTTCAAAAATTTCTTCTACGCGCGGCAACCCCTGCGTAATGTCGCCCCCGGACGCCACGCCTCCCGTATGGAAGGTACGCATGGTAAGCTGGGTTCCGGGTTCCCCAATAGACTGGGCGGCCACAATTCCCACGGCAGATCCCAGCTCGGCCGGCTTGCTGTTCCCCAAATCCCAGCCATAGCATTTTTGGCACAGACCTCGCGCGGTTTTGCAAGACAACGGCGAACGCACGCGAACTTCAGTAATGGAATCGTCTTCTCCTATGTTCATTGCCGTGTCCCAGTCAATGTATTCACCTTTCTTTGCGTGGCTTCCAACCGCTTCCGCCGCCACGCGTCCGCCAAGTTTTAGAACAATGTTCTGCCCCAAATCTTCCGCATCTTTCTTTAACACCACGATTCCCTGCGTATCTTTACAGTCTATTTCTGAAATTAACATATCATGCGACACGTCAATAAGACGGCGCGTTAAGTACCCGGCCGTTGAAGTGCGCAAGGCGGTATCCGCCGTTCCTTTTCGGGCGCCGTGCGTGGAAATAAAGTATTCCAATACGTCAAAACCTTCCTTAAAGGAATTTTTTACGGGCAGCTCGATAATGCGGCCCGCCGGGTTAATTACCAACCCTTTCATGCCGGACATTTGAATGGGTTGCGACCACGAACCGCGCGCCCCCGAATCAATAATCGAAAACACCGAACCTCCTTCGGGCAAGGTTTTGGGCACCAGTTTTTCAATGGTAGATTTTACGCGCTGCCAAATTTCAATTACTTTGGCTGAACGCTCCTCTTTCGAAAGCAGCCCATGGCTCCAATGCTGGTCAATAACTTCAATTTCTTTTGCAGCTTCCTCCAGCAGCGCCTTCTTTTCGGTCGGCACGATCAAGTCGTCCATACCCCAGCTTACGCCAGACTTGGTAGCGTATTCAAAACCCAAAGACTTAATGCCGTCCAAAATGGCCTGGGCTTTATCCGGGTATACCTTAATCATTTCAGCCGTAATGGCGCCAAGCTTTTTCGCGGTCATTTGCTCGTTTTTGTATTGATAGCCTTCCGGGAGCAGTTCGTTAAAAATAATTCTTCCCGCCGTAGTTTCCACCAGTTTTCCTTGCATAAGTACCTGTATGGCCTGGCGCAAACCGACAACATCGTTTCCATACGCCAGCAAAGCTTCGTCTGGAGTTCCAAACATTTTTTTGGCCGCGTCCTTTTGCTCCTCCATGGTTGTTAAGTAGTAACAACCCAGCACCATATCCTGGCGCGGCCCCACAATAGGGTTTCCGGTAGCGGGTTTCAGCAAGTTTTCTGCAGACAACATAAGCGTTTTGGCTTCTTCCTGCGCTTGCGCGGAAAGGGGCACGTGTACCGCCATTTGGTCGCCGTCAAAGTCCGCGTTAAACGCTTCACACACCAAAGGATGCAGCTGGATTGCTTCCCCTTCCACCAATATCGGATAAAATGCCTGGATTCCCAAACGATGCAGGGTAGGAGCGCGGTTTAACATTACCGCCTTGTCTTTTACCACTTCTTCCAAAATGCCCCACACTTCGTCGGTTTCCTGCTCGATAAGCCGAGAAGCCCCGCGCACGTTGTACGCCAGTTCTTTCTCTAACATATTTTGGATAACAAACGGCTTAAACAACTCCAGCGCCATGCGTTTGGGCAAGCCGCATTGGTATAACTGCAAAGCGGGCCCTACCACGATAACGGAACGCCCGGAGTAATCCACGCGCTTTCCCAACAGGTTTTGGCGAAAACGCCCTTGTTTTCCTTTCAGCATATCGGCCAGGGATTTTAACAAACGCTTTCCTCCGGTGGTGGCCGCGGTCATGGTGCCTTTTCTCATATTGTTGTCGATTAAGGCGTCCACCGCTTCCTGCAGCATGCGTTTTTCGTTGCGCACGATAACGTCGGGCGCCCCGATTTCCAGCAAATACTTTAACCGGTTGTTCCGGTTAATTACCCTTCGGTACAAATCGTTTAAATCGGAAGAAGCGTACCGGCCGCCGTCCAACTGCACCATAGGGCGCAAATCCGGAGGCAATACGGGAATCACGTTCAAAAACATCCACTCCGGGCGAATATTGGCGTTTATCATTCCCTGGACCGCTTTTATGCGCAACAACAGCTTCTTTCGGTTGGGCAGGCTTACCTTTTCCAAATCCTGGTATAATTTTTTAAGCAGCGCTTTCAGGTCGATTTCTTCAAATACCTTGCGCAACGACTCGGCTCCCGTGCCGGCCTCAAATACCTCGCCGTATTTTAAGGCCAAACTTTGATATTCCAGCTCGGTAATAATTTTCAGTTTTTCCAAAGAGTGTAACTCTTGCCTTGCCTTGTCCCTCGCGGCTTTCAGGGCTTCTTTTTCCTTTCCTTCCAAGCCTTTGGATTTTTGCTTCCATTCTTTTTCAATTTCTTCCAAAGCCTTTTCTCGCGCCTCTTCGTTTATTTCAGTTACCACGTACGCGGCAAAATAAATAACGCGCTCTAACGCCTGGGCGCCCAAGTCCAGTACCATGCCCATGCGGGAGGGCACGCCGCGCAAAAACCAAATGTGGGAACAAGGGGCCGCTAACGTAATGTGCCCCATGCGCTCACGGCGTACGGAAGATTTGGTAACTTCCACGCCGCACCTATCGCACACCACGCCCTTGTAGCGAATTTTCCGATACTTGCCGCAGTAACATTCATAATCCTTTTCCGGGCCAAAAATACGCTCGTCAAAAAGCCCGTCTTTTTCCGCTTTTTGCGTGCGGTAGTTTATGGTTTCTGGCTTGGTAATTTCCCCGTGAGACCACGATAAAATGTCTTCGGGGGAAGCTAGCTTTATACGAATGGCTTCTAGGTCAACCACTCTCATGTATTATTTTCTGTATGGTTTTTTTTCATCTTCGTCTTCTTTTTGTTGTTTTCCTTTTACTTCAATCTGCAAAGCCAAAGAACGCAGTTCATTTAACAGCAGATTAAAGGAAGCCGGCAGGTTGGGCGTTTGAATGGGCTGGCCCCGCAAAATAGCTTCGTACGTGGCTGCCCTTCCCGGCACGTCGTCAGATTTAATAGTAATCATTTCCTGCAACGTGTGGGCCGCGCCATATCCTTCCAAAGCCCACACTTCCATTTCCCCGAACCGCTGGCCGCCAAATTGCGCTTTTCCTCCCAAAGGCTGCTGGGTAATTAACGAGTACGGGCCAATGGAACGCATGTGGATTTTATCTTCCACCATGTGGATTAGCTTCATCATATATTTGTAGCCCACCGTAATTTTGCCCGGGAATGGCTCCCCGTCCCTGCCGTCGTACAACTGCACTTTCCCGTCTGTGGGCAGGCCCGCTTTTGCCAGCTCGGCCTTAATGTCTTCTTCCGTAGCGCCCGCAAGTCCGGGGGTCACCGCGGCATATCCCAGTTCATGCGCCGCCCAGCCCAAGTGAGTTTCTAAAATCTGCCCGATATTCATGCGGGAAGCCACGCCAAGCGGGTTTAAAATCATGTCAACGGGGGTTCCGTCTTCCATGTACGGCATGTCAGCCTCTGGAAGCACTACGGAAATAACTCCTTTGTTTCCATGGCGTCCGGCCAACTTGTCGCCGCGCTGCACCCTTCGCAACTCTGCTATTTCCACGTGAATTCGTTTCATAACGCCGGGTTCCAACTTGTGGCCGGCTTCCCGGGAAAAGACTTTTACGTTAATAACGCGGCCTCGCTTTCCGTGGGGCATAAGCAACGAAGTGTCTTTTACGTCGCGCGCTTTTTCTCCAAAAATGGCCCGCAGCAGCCGCTCTTCTGCCGTAAGGTCAGCCTCTCCTTTTGGTGAAATTTTTCCGACTAAAACATCGTTTGGCCCGACTTGGGCTCCCACCCTAACCACTCCTTCTTCATCCAAATCCTTTAATTTTTCTTCTCCCACGTTTGGAATGTCAGACGTGGTAACTTCCGGCCCCAGTTTGGTTTCGCGAACGTCGCACGTAAAGTCTTCCAGATGGATAGACGTGTACACGTCGTCCCGGGCCACGCGCTCTGAAATAATAATGGCGTCTTCATAGTTTCCTCCGCGCCAAGGCATAAACGCCACCAGCAGGTTCGTTCCCAAAGCCAGTCTGCCGCGGTCAATAGCGCCTCCGTCCGCGATAACCTCGCCTTTCTTCACCTTCTGGCCTTTTTGCACTATGGGTTTTTGGTGGAAACACGTGTATTGGTTGGTGCGGACAAAATTGCGAAGTTCGTATTCTCTGGTTTTTTTGGTTGTCGTTTTTCCGGACGTGCCAGCAGAACGCACCACAATATGTTTTGCGTCCACTTCCGTTACTTCGCCATCCTCTGTAACCACCACCACTAAACCGGAATCTTTTGCCACGCGAGCTTCGTATCCGGTTCCAACCAAGGGAGCCTGTGGTTTTACCAAAGGTACTGCCTGGCGCTGCATATTAGAGCCCATTAACGCGCGGTTCGCGTCGTCGTTTCGTAAAAACGGAATAAGCGAGGTAGCCAGAGAAATAAACTGCTGGGGCGAAACGTCAATATAATCCACTTTATCGCGGTCTACCATGCCAGGTTCCCCTTTGGTTCGCGCTTCTACTTTTTCTGAAACAATATTGCCTGCCGTATCAATGTCAATACCGGCGTTGGCGATATTATGCTGTTCTTCCTCGTACGCGCCAAGGTACTCTACCTGATTGGTAACCCTGCCTTTTTCCACTTTATAATACGGAGTCTCTAAAAATCCGTATTCGTTAATTTTTGCATACTGCGCCAAATGGCCCACCAAACCAATATTCGGGCCTTCCGGGGTTTGAATGGGACAAATACGTCCGTAGTGGCTTGGCTGCACGTCTCGCACTTCAAATCCGGCGCGCTCTCTGGTTAATCCTCCCGGGCCCGTGGCTGAAACCCGGCGTTTGTGCTCTAATTCTGCCAGTGGATTTTCGTTGTCCATAAACTGGGTAATTTGGGAAGACGTAAAGAATTCTTTTACCACAGCCATTACCGGACGCGGATTAATGAGCTGGGCGGGAGTAATGGTGGCCGGATCTAATGTAGACATCCGGTCTTTTACGATACGCTCCATGCGCATAAAGCCCACACGCATTCTGTTTTGCAAAAATTCCACAAACGTGCGTACTCTGCGGTTTCCCAGGTGGTCAATTTGGTCGGGTTCAGCTCCCGGCGTGTTGTTTAACCTGATAACCTCTTTTAACACCTCTACCACGTCTTCTAGGTGCAATACTCTGTCTTCCACCGTAACTTCGTCTGCTTCTTTGCCCTGTTTTTTTCGCAATCCGGGCAAACGCTGCAGGGTTTTCCATCTTCCTACGCGAGACAGATCATACCTCTCGAAATTGAAGAACATATTCCAAATAAGCTCTTTGGCGGTATCTGGCGTAACATAATCTCCCGGGCGCAGCCTGCGGTAAATTTCCACCAACGCCTCGCCCTGGTCTTTACTTCCGTCTTTCTTTAACGTTTCTTCTATATAACTCACCTCGCCCTTGTCCACGCCAGAGAACAATTGTACGATATCCTCATTTTTTTCTACGCCAAAAGCGCGCAACAGCGTGGTCGCGGGCGCTTTTCGTTTGCGGTCTATGCGCACGGCCAAAAAACCCGAGCTTTCCGTTTCAAACTCAAGCCAGGCGCCCCGATTGGGAATAATTTTAGCGCCAAATACCTTTCTTCCCTGCACGTTTTGCGCGGTAAAAAACGCTCCCGGAGAACGGATAAGCTGGGAAATGGCAACGCGCTCTACCCCGTTTAACACAAATGTTCCGCGCTCGGTCATTAAGGGAAAGTCGCACAGAAATACTTCTTGTTCTTTTACCTCCTTGGTTTTTACGTTAACTAAACGAGCTTTCAGGCGCAAAGGGGCTTCATAGGAATCGTCGTTCCTTTTTGCCTCTAGTTCCGAAGAATAGTTCGCTTCGCCCAGTTTGTAGTCCAAAAACCACAGCTCAAATTCTTTTTTGGTATAATCGCGAATAGGAGAAATTTCGCCCAGCAGTTCTTTTAATTGCTGCTGCCAAAAAACGCCCCAACTCTCGTGTTGGACTTCCAGCAAATACGGGAGCTCTAAATGCAAAGAAGATTTTCCGAAATCCTTAAGTGGAAGGGGAGGTAAAGGCATACGCGCAAACAAAAGGGCCCCTTATGAAAGCTTAAAGGGTACCCTCTTTATTTAGTATAGAAAAAATGAGGGAGTCAAAATAATTTGAAAAAACCTATACCCGAATCCGGGTTACAGCTAGTATATCAGATTAGGCAAAAAACGTCAAGGGCAGGCGTTACTACCCCGTCTTCTTTCTTGCGATGCGCCGAATAACCAGGAAAGCAATAATCATGAACACCAATACCGGCAACCCCGCAAACAAGATTAAGGATGTGGCGGTAAACTCAAATCCTCCCACGGTAACCTGGTCTGGAAAAGAAACCTCCTGATCGCCTCCATTGGCTTCCTGGGAAGTTATTAAATCTTCCAGGGTTACATTCTCTAAAAGCGCCACCTCCCCTTCTGCGGTCGCGCTTTTTATTTGAAACTGGTATGCTTCCGCATCGTCTAAGCCGATTACCAAAACAGAATGTTCCTGGCTCGCTTCTCCCGCTAATACAGAAAAAGCGTAACTTCCCGCAGGCCCGTAATCAACCCGCGCGTTTGCCGCTTTATTTGTTTCCCAGAAAATCTGAATACTGTTTGGCCCTACGCGCTCTGCCCGAAGGTCTAGAATTTGCAGTTCTTCACCGGTCGGCTCGGGGCCAGGCGTTGGGGTTGGCGGGGCAACAAGAGTTGGGTCTGGTGTTGGCGGAGGCGGCGGAGGAGGGGTTGTGGCGCCCTGGGTAATTTGTATGGTCGCGCTTTGCGAGCTCGGCAAACTTAAAATGTTTTGGTTGTCTGAGTCGCGCAATACCGCGGCTCCAGAGGTAAAAGCAAGTACTGCCTGGCCCGTTACCCCTGCCTTCACGCGAAAGTCCACGGCAGCTATTTTTTGGACTCCGGAAAACCCGGGGGTGGGAGTCCCCCCGGAAATATTCACCCGCCCATTGATGGGCAAAGGGTCTGTTGGACGGGGTTCTGCGATGAGACTCATTGCTGATCCCGCAGTATCAATCTTCTGCACGTCGAGTTTGTCTGCGGGATACGTAAAGTACGCGGCAACCGCGTTTACGTTTTGCCCCTGGGTGTTTACCATGATGGTCGCGCGAAACGTTTGCCCGGGCGCAAAGGTTCCCGACGAAGGAGTAAAATACAACGTAGCTGACTGCGCAAACGCAACAGAGCTTATTGCCAATCCACCCCCTATTATGGCCAGAAATACGAATTTCCTCATTGTGTAAAGTATAGCACTATGGCTTCCAATTGGAAAGCATAATGCTAAAATCAAAAATGTTAATAACGTTGTCGCCGTTTAAGTCGCAGGTTGCCGTGGTTTTCAACCAGTTGGAAAGCAGGGAGCTTAAGTCAAACACATTCACTTTCCCGTCGCCATTGCAGTCGCCCTTCACGCTTACCCCTCCCGTAGTACCTCCGCCTCCGCCTCCTCCGCCGCCCCCGCCGCCTCCTCCGCCGGTGGCCGGACTCGCGACACTAAACTCAATGGTAAAATCTGTCGCGTTCGGATTTCCCGCCTCGTCCTGGCACCGAACATAGTAGGTAAACGTATTGCCGTTGCTCAATCCGGAAACCGCCGTGGAGTGGCTTGTGGCGCCGGTCGTGCTAAACGCATTTGTCATGGAAGCATACGCGACACCCGTGCCGGTAGCATAGCGGCACGCGGCGTTTTCGTCCGTCGTAAGAGAAATAGCCGTAGAAGTGGTACCCGCAGCCAAGGCGCCGGCGGGAGCGCCGCTGGAACGGGAAGGAGCGGTGGTGTCGGGAGTTTGGGCTACGCTAAATTCAATAAGAAAGTCGTCGCTATTGGCATTCCCCGCCCCATCCTGGCAGCGCGCGAAATAGGAAAAGGTATTGCCGTCGGAAAGCCCCGATACCGTCGTGGAATGCGCAGTAGAGCCGGTTGTGCTGAAAGTATTTGTCATAGATCCATACGCAACCCCTGAAGAAACGGCGTATCTGCACGTCGCTGACTCATCGGTCGTAAGCGAGATCGACGTAGAAGCCGTTCCCGCGGTAAGCGTGCCGGCGGGAGCGCCGCTGGAACGGGAAGGAGCGGTGGTGTCGAGCGGATCGCCTGGATCGTCTACACTAAATTGAATCAAGAAATCAGTTGCATTCGCGTTCCCCGCGCCGTCGGAACAGCGCGCGAAATAGGAAAACGTGTTTCCGTCGCTCAATCCTGAAACCGTGGTGGAATGGGACGTGCCGCCGGTGGAAGAAAAAGTATTCGGCATAGAGGCGAAACTCACGCCCGAGCTGGTGGCG
>DASWIZ010000003.1:0-9485 GCA_036397395.1 Minisyncoccota bacterium | reverse complement strand
AAGGCGCGCTGTAAGTTGTTCAATGGTTTGAATTTGCGTCTTGAGAGACTCAACGAATTGGGCGGTAATACGGACCTGGCCGGTAATGTGAGTTTGTTGGGTTTGGGGAGTGGTAGGCATGTTTAGGGTGTAAAAAGCTGCTGACAGATACTGTCTTTTTTATTTCGGGAGGTTTCCCAAAGGCACCAGTTTCCCTTTTGGACGCTTCCCGGCAACTTTACGGCTTGTTCTTGAAAACCGGGGCGAGTGGTCCAGCAGAGTGCCTGGAGTACAGCAGGAGATTTTTCAAACCAGAACAGAAAAGAGGGTTGATTACCGAAATGTGGGCGAAGAAACTCTACAACCTTGCCAACGTGTTTGGGTTCCGTGAGCGCCGCCCGCAGGTCTTCTTTGGTAAATGTGGCAGAGCATACGTCGTTTGCCGCGTTCTCCTCGAGTTTAAACAAGGCAACTCCAAGAAGCCGAAGGGCGGGATCCTCGCTGTTTAGTAAAAGTTCAAGAATGTAATGATAGACTGCTTCATGGTTGTATTGAGTCTTGTTGTCGCCTACAATAATGGTAAGATCGGCCTGTGGCCCAACTTCAAGAGATACGTTTTCTGCGGAGATGTTGCCTTGTTGTAAGGTAAAGTGAAGTTTTAAATCTGTCTGGTCTTTTTCGTAAGCAACCCGGGCAATTCTAGGCGCTAGTCCTCGCAGCGTTACCGTGCATATGTTTTGAGAAGGGAAAGGTGCTTGAGATATAATACGAACGCGTTTTCCAAGTTGTTGCAATCCGCACGCTGAGCTGTGAGCAATGTGAATATCATGCTTTGTCGCGCGAGGAGAAACCCAAATTTCAATATTGCGAGCATGGAACAAACGTTCTTTGATTTCCATACACTTACCCTAGCTGAACAGCTTTAAAAAGTCAATCCAATGGTGAAACACGCGACATGAAAACCTTATTACTTGTAGATGCGAATTCGTTAATTCATCGGGCGTTTCATGCCCTGCCTCCCTTGTCTACCTCCAGGGGGGAAATGACAAACGCGGTGTATGGGTTTGTTTCTATTTTGCTGCGCGCCATAAAAGAACTTGATCCGGAATATATCGCGGCCGCCTTTGATGTTGCGGGCCCAACCAAACGCCATAAGCAATTTGCAGAATATAAAGCGACAAGAAAAGAAGCTCCCCAGGAGTTGTATGACCAGTTTGATCTTGTTAAAGAAGTTCTGCGGGCGCTGGGCATACCCATATATGAAAAAGAAGGGTATGAAGCGGACGATATTATAGGGACCATTGCCTTGAAAGTTTCAAAACAAACGCCCGGAGAAACCGTCATTGTCTCTGGCGACATGGATACCTTGCAACTGGTCAACAAAAACACGAAAGTGTACACCATGCGAAAAGGGATGCAAGACACGGTGCTATTCGACGAAGGGGCGGTAGAAAAAAAGTTTGAAGGCTTGGTTCCGGGCCAGGTGGCAGACTACAAAGGGTTGCGCGGAGACCCGTCAGACAATATCCCGGGAGTAGCTGGCGTGGGAGAAAAAACAGCAATTCAGTTGCTGCAGGAGTTTGGAACCATAGAACAGCTGTATAAAAATATGGAAACAACAGGGTCCGTAAAGCCGGCTCTGAAAGAAAAACTTCTTTCTCAAAAAAAACAGGCTTTTTTGAGTAAAGAGCTGGCAATCATTGATACAAATGTGCCCTTACAGTGGAATGTGCAAGACGCGGCTTGGAAGTCGTACGACAAAGAGCAGCTTCGAACGCTGTTTAACCGGCTTGAGTTTGGAAGTTTGCTGAAGCGATTGCCCGGAGTACAGGAAGACGGAGCAGAGCAGCGGCAAGAAAAGGGAGAGCACGAAACTATGGAAAAAATAGAGAGGCTAAGAGAGGAACAGGTGCTGTCTGAAGAAGTATATAAAGTAGAACAGAAGCTTGTGCCCGTACTGCGCGGCATGGAAAAAACAGGCATAAAAATTGATCGCGCGTACTTTGAAAGGCTGGGAACTGTTATGGAAAAAACACTTGTCGTCTCTAGAAAAGACATTCAGCAGGGGGCCGGGAAAGAGTTTAACGTAAATTCAACACAACAACTTTCCCAGGTGTTATTTGGCCTGCCGCCCGACGGAATGGGCATATCCTCTAAAGGTTTAAAAAAGACTCCCAAAGGAGTTGTTTCTCTGGCTTCCCCGGAGTTGGAAAAGCTTGAAGGCGAGCACCCTGTTATAAAAGAAATCCTTGCCTATCGGGAAATTCAAAAACTATACACAACCTATGTAAAACCTTTGCCGGCGCTGGCAGACGCAACAAATAGAATTCACACTTCGTTTGATCAGTTTGGGGCAGCCACGGGAAGAGTGTCTTCCTCGAATCCGAACTTGCAGAATATTCCCAACCAGGGAGAATGGGGCCGGGCCATACGCAAGGGGTTTATTGCAGAACAGGGGTGGAAGTTAGTTTCGTTTGACTATTCGCAAATGGAGTTGCGCATTGCGGCTCACATTACGAAGGACCCAAACCTTGTTGCGTTTTTTCAGCAAGGGGCGGACATTCATAAAATGACCGCGGCAACCGTGTTTGGGGTGGCGCCAGAACAGGTAACAGACGACATGCGGTTTCGCGCGAAAGCTTTAAACTTTGGCGTGCTGTATGGGATGGGGGCGCAGGGGTTTGCCAAATCAGCTCGCATTTCAGTACAGGAAGCCCGCGACTTTATAGAAAATTACTTCACGCAGTTTCCGCGCATTCAACAATACATGGAAGAGGCAAAAATGTTTGCCCTGCAGCATGGATACGCCCAAACGCTTATGGGAAGAAAACGGTTCTTGCCGGATATGAACTCTCGCGTCCCCCAGCTGCGCTCGGCAGCAGAACGTATGGCTATTAACCATCCCATTCAGGGGACTCTGGCCGATATTACAAAAATGGCAATGGTGGAAATTGACAGTTCTGTTTCCGGAAAGGGGGAGCAGTGGAATATGCTTTTGCAAATTCACGACGAATTGTTATTTGAAATGCAAGATGATATAATACAGAGCATAGGAGATCGGGTGCAAGGCATTATGGCGCGGGCGGGCGGGCTTGACGTCCCGGTTGCGGTAGATGTGAAGCAGGGTCTAACCTGGGGAGAAATGCAAAAATTGACGAGGTAGGATATTTTACTATACAATACGTATGAAGAGGATACTTATTATTGAAGACGAAGTTCTTGTCGGAGATTTGTTGAAAAAGAAGCTTGCAGACGAAGGTTACTACGCGTTCCTGGCGAGAGACGGAGAAAAAGGGCTGGAAGAAATCCGTTCTCAAAAGCCAGACCTGGTATTGTTAGACATTGTGTTGCCGCGGCTGAACGGGTTTGAAGTTATGGAAGGCATGAAAAAAGAAGGAAGCCTGCAACATATCCCGGTTATTATTATTTCCAATTCAGGACAGCCCGCTGAAATTGAAGAAGCAAAGCGCCTGGGGGTGGCAGACTGGCTGGTAAAAACAGAATTTGATCCCGCGGAAGTGGTGGAAAAAGTGCAAAAGCAAATTGGTCCCGGCGACGAAGTACAAAGCGTATAACGCGCATATGGCAAAAATTTTACTTATTGAAGACGATAAATTCCTACGGGAATTAATTATCCAAAAACTCGGAAAAGAAGGGTTTAATGTGGTTGAGGCAGCGGAAGGAGAGACGGGTGTAACAAAAATGGAAGAAGAAAAGCCGGATCTAGTATTGTTAGACCTTATTTTGCCCGGCATTGACGGTTTTGAGGTATTGCGGCGCGTAAAAGCAAATACCGCCGTTTCTTCCGTACCCGTTATTATTTTGTCGAATCTTGGCCAACGAGACGATGTGGAAAAAGGGATTGAACTGGGCGCCGTGGATTATTTGATCAAGGCGCATTTTACGCCCGGAGAGATTGTGGAGAAAATCAAGGCGGTGCTGTCGCAAAAGGCAAAGAAATGATTATATTTTTGCACGGGTCAGACACGTTTCGGTCCCGACAGAAACTGAAAGAAATTACGTCTTCGTATGAAAAAGCGCACCAACATCAGGTGCGAAGTTTTTATTTTGACTGCAAAGAGACTTCGTTGGCTGCCATACAATCGGCGTTCGAGACCACTTCTCTTTTTGAAAGGAAAAAACTTGTCGTGCTGGAAAACAGCTTTCAAAACGCAAGCGTTGCAGCTTGGCTCCAAGAGCAAAAGCAAGCGCTGCAAAAATCGGAACAGCACGTTGTGGCAATATTCGAGACGGCGGAAATAAAACAAAAAACGCAAAACAAGCTGTACCAATGGTTAAAGAAAAACGCAAAACAGCAGGAGTTTTTGCCCCTTGCCGCGGGCCAATTAAAGCTCTGGATTGAAAAAGCGTTCGCGGGATACGGCTTGCAGATAGCGCCACGCGCAACAGAGCAGCTTGCGAGGGCCGTGGGGAATGGCTTGTGGCGACTTTCCGGGGAAATACGCAAAATAGCGGCGTATAAAAAGTTTGGAGCTTCAAAACAGGTAAAAGAAAGCGATATTGAGCTGTTTGTGGACCCGCACCTGGAAGCAGACATTTTTGCCACCATAGACGCGGCGGCCTCAAAGAACAAACAGCAGGCTTTTGGTTTGGTATACCGGCACCTGAAAAAGGGCGACGCCCACCAATATTTATTTTCTATGTTGCAGTACCAGTTCCGAACGTTACTGGAAGTCCGGGATTTGCTGGATAAAAAACTCTCGCGCCAGGAAATGGTTTCTGAAACAAAACTGCACCCGTATGTATTGCAAAAGAGCATGCGGGTGGCAGAGCGGTTTTCACTGGCGGAACTAAAGCGTATTTACCAAAAACTGTTCCAGCTAGACTGGCAACAGAAAACCGGCCGCGCAGATCCGGCCGGTTCCCTTACCGCGTTTTTAGCTGCGTTGTAGCGGATTTGCCAACAAGTTTGGCTAAACGGGATTTTTTGCGGTTAGCCGCCCCTTTTTTTAAAACTCCTGTTTTTGCCGCCTTATCCAAGGCTTTATACGCCTGGGGAAGGAGTTGTTGGGCTTCTTGCTGCGTTTTGGCCAAAGCCAGTTTCCGCACCTGTTTGGTAAGGGTTTTTACCTTATTTTTTTTCTTTAAATTCCGCGCCTTTCTTTTTGGGTTTTGTCGAAGCGCCTTGTGCGCCGCTTTCGTGACTGGCATATGAAGAGACTGTACCATCTTTTATAGATTTTATCAAGTCCCTTATCTGGGCGGCTCTTTCAAAGTCTAGGTTGCTCGCGGCTTGTTTCATTTCTTTCTCTAAGAGCTTTACGTCTTGCACGGCCCCAAATTCGGCAGCGGCTATCTCTTGTTTGTCGGCAAAGCCCCAGGCGCGAATGTCTTTTACAATGGCAGTGGGCGTAATATTGTGTTCTTGATTATATTTTTCCTGGATTTTGCGGCGGCGTTCGACTTCTGCGATAGCGTTTTTCATGGAAAACGTGATTTTGTCCGCGTACAAGATTGCTTTTCCCTCCGGATGGCGGGCAGCCCTGCCCATAGTTTGAATTAAAGTGGTTGTGTTTCGCAAAAACCCTTCTTTGTCTGCGTCGAGAATGGCCACAAGGGAGACTTCCGGCAAATCCAAACCTTCGCGCAAAAGGTTTATGCCCACAATAACGTCGTACTTTCCGCGGCGGAAATCTTCCAAGATAACCGGACGATCCAATGTTTTTACTTCAGAGTGCAGCCATTGCACGTTTATGTTGCGCTGCGCCAGGTAGTCTGCAATGTCTTCAGACAAGCGCTTTGTAAGGGTTATAAGCAGCACGCGCTGGCCTTTTTCTTTGTACTTTGCGATTTCTTGTATAACATCCTGGATTTGGTTGGCGGTTGGCCTAACTTCAATTGCGGGTTCCAAAAGTCCGGTTGGCCGAATAATTTGTTCCGCAATATTTTTTCTGCCCGCCTCCTCGGTTTCAAATTCTCCGGGAGTTGCTGAAATATACACGGCTTGCGGGATGCGCCTGAAAACCTCGTCAAACGTAAGCGGACGGTTGTCCACGGCAGAAGGCAGGCGAAACCCAAATTCCACAAGCGATTGCTTGCGCGCTTTGTCTTGCACGGCCATTGCCCGCAGCTGGGGCAGGGTAAGGTGGCTTTCGTCTATAAAGACCAAGAAGTCGCTTCCAAAGTAGTCGAGGAGAGTATAAGGCGGGTCTCCCGGAGCGCGAAACTCCATGTGCGAAGAGTAGTTTTCAATGCCGTGGCAGTAGCCGGATTCCTTGATCATTTCCAGGTCGTAGTTGGTGCGTTGTTCCAGCCGTTGTGCTTCCACCAGTTTGTTTTGCTTCTTTAGTTCTTGCAGACGGTCTTGCAGCTCCAGCCTGATATTTTCCATGGCGATTTTCAGCTTGTCTTCTGGCGTCACCCAAAATTTGGCGGGGAAAAACCGATATGTTCCTATGGCAGAATAGTTTGGAGCTATGGTGTTTTGTGAAACCGACAGCGTTTCTATGGTATCGCCCACGAGCTCAAGGCGCACGAGTTCCCGGCCGGTAACCACAAAAATTTCCAAAATTTCACCCCGAATGCGGAATGTGCCCGGCTTAAAGTCAATGTCATTTCTTTGGTACTGCAAAGCGGTCAGGTGCGACAACAATTTTCTGCGGCCGATTGCCTGGCCTTGGCGCAGGTCTAAAGCTATGTTTTGGTAGTCTTCGGGGGAACCAATGTTGTAAATGCAGGAAACAGAAGCTACCACAATGGCGTCTTTGCGCAGTAGCACGTCTTGGGCCGCCTCGTGGCGCAAACGGTCTAGGGTGTCGTTAATTTTGGCGTCTTTGTCTATATAGGTGTCAGATTGCGGTATATATGCTTCGGGCTGGTAATAGTCGTAATACGACACAAAGTAGTGCACGCCGTTTTCCGGAAAAAATTCCTTGAGCTCCTGGTATAGCTGGGCGGCCAGTGTTTTGTTTGGCGATATGACCAGGGCGGGTTTTTGCGTGTTGGCAATAAGGTTTGCCATGCTGAAAGTTTTTCCGCTGCCGGTAACGCCCAAAAGCACCTGGTGTTTTTCGCCAGATTGTATGCCTCGGGTAAGCTGTTCTATCGCCGCGGGCTGGTCGCCCGTGGGCTTAAATTTTGAAACCAGCTTGAATTGCACTATAGTAAGAGTATGATTGCTTATCTCAAAGGGAATATCCTCTTAAAGGATTCTGATTATATCATACTCCAAACAGCAGGGGTAGGGTATAAAGTGTTTGTGCCGGAAGTTTTGTTTATGCAGATAAAAGAAGGCCAGCAGGACTTTGAAGTTTTTTGCTCTTTGCAAATTCGCAAAGATGAAACCCTGGAGTTGTATGGCGTGCCCACGTTTGAAGCGCTCAAATTATTTGAGGCATTCCGTGACGTGTCCGGTATTGGGCCAAAAGCCGCAATGGTGTTGTCTTCACTTGGTAAACCCGAGGATATTAAAAAAGCCATAGACCAGCGCAACACCGCGTATTTCCAGGGGATTAAAGGAATTGGCGAAAAGAAAGTGCAAAAGCTTATTTTGGAACTTACCGGCAAACTGGGCAGTTTTGAAACCGGCAAAAAATCTTCTGGCGATCCCATTGTTGATTCTTTGGTAAATTTAGGGTTTTCCAAAGCAGAAGCAAAAGACGCTTTGGCGCAGCTTCCGGCAGATGTGGCTGATACTGAAGAAAAAATAAAAGCCGCCCTAAAACTGCTCGGCCGCCGCTAACGTTGAAAAACTTGACGATGTGGTATTATGGGTCTAGCAGCTTGGGGAAGAAAGGAGGTGTTTATGGCCGAGAAGACTCGGATATACCAGCCGCCCCTTTATTTTTAGGTGAAACACTTGTGGATTATTGATCTTGGATTCTACGATTGTAAGTGGTATACTCAAAATAACTGCGGTCGCAACTATTTTGAGTATTTATAGGCCCATCTCTTATGAGCAAATATAAGTACTACACCAAGAAACCGAAAAGTGAGATTACGAAAGATGTGTTTCTTTGGCTAGGAGTAGCTGGAGCTGTGGCAATCGCCGCCAGTTCTCCATATTTTGGAGCAAATCTCGCCCGGGAGTTTACAAAGAAGAAAAAGTATAAGCAAAAAAGAGTGTACGATACTTTTCGTCGCCTCCAAAAAGAAGGTTGTATTGATATTCAAAAGAGAAACCACCAAATTTATATTCGTTTAACAGAAAAGGGAAGAAAAAGGGCTGGAATATATCAAATCAACAACCTGGAAATAAAAAGACCAAAGAGATGGGATGGCAAATGGCGGCTTGTCTTATTTGATATCGAGGAGCTTCATCGGATTAAGCGCGAAGCATTTCGGGGTGTTTTGCGGAACCTCGGCATAAAGCCTTTCCAGAAAAGTGTGTGGATTTGTCCCTACGAGTGCAAAGATGAAATTGATTTGCTGCGCGACTTCTTTGGCCTTACGCAAAGTGAATTACGATATATTGTTACAGATCATATAGGAGACGACCGCGACTGGAGAGAAGAATTTAGTGTGTAAGCTCAAAGGTAGGAAGGAGGACATACTCAATTTTCTTGCGGTCGCAAGTATTTTGAGTAGAGTATCCTGTTGTCAGCAGAGTTCTTACAGGATATCCTCTCGGGGGCGGGATGCGGAAACGCATCCCTAGCCCCTTTATTTTTGGGCGGAAATGGGCTAGATTAAGGGGAATGGCGAAGGTAAAAAGTCTTTTGCGAAAGTTTGTGCCAGAGTCGGCGCTGGGTTGGTACCACTTTTTGTGGGCGTTTTTGGGTGCGGCGCTGTATGGGTTTCCGGCGTATAAGATGACGGTAGTTGGCGTTACCGGAACAGACGGCAAGTCCACTACCACAGAAATGATTACGCGCATTTTTACGGAAGCGGGCTATAAAACATGTTCTACGTCTTCAGTGTGGTTTCAAATTGGCGGCAAGCGCGAGAAAAATCATTTGAAAATGGGCATGCCGGGCCGCATGTTTTTGCAAAAGTTTTTGCGCCAAGCCGCAAAACAAGGCTGTACGCATGCGGTAATTGAGGTGAGCTCTGAAGGAATTTTGCAAAACCGGCACAGGTTTTTAAACTTTCATACGGGGGTTATTACCAATGTGTCGCCAGAACACATTGAGCGCCACGGGTCGTTTGAAAAATACCGGGCGGAAAAACAAAAGTTGTTTCGGGTTGCAAAGAAAGTCCATATACTAAACGCAGATGACGAAAACGCGCAGTACTTTTCCCAACTGCCGGCAAAACAGAAAGTCTTTTATGGCATAGAGAAGCGCGCCAATTACCAGGCAAGCAACGTTCAAGAGAACAAAACAGGTACGGATTTCCATGTAAACGGCACAGAGCTTCACGTAAACCTTATTGGGCGGTTTAACGCGTATAACGCGTTGGCCGCGGTTTCTGTGGGTTCGGCGCACGGGATTTCCATAGATGTATGCAAGCAAGCGCTGGCAAACATGCCTGCAATGCCGGGCCGTACCGATGTGGTGGTTAAAGAACCTTTTACGGTTTTAATTGACTATGCGGTAACCCCCAAA
>DASWIZ010000002.1:0-10276 GCA_036397395.1 Minisyncoccota bacterium | reverse complement strand
GCGTCGTAGTCATGCGCCAAATCCCAGAAGTGCTGCACCTCATAATTTATTACTTCGTCTGCCCCAAGCTCTTTTGCGTACTGCATATCGGCAGTGCTTACGGTGGTTGCCACAGCAGCTCCCAAGTGTTTTGCAATTTGCACGGCAAAGGCGCCAATGCCGCCCGCTCCTCCGTGAACAAGAATCTTTCTCCCGCTTGCAGCTTGTATGTGTTCTGCAACGCCCTGCCACGCGCTCACGGCAGCTAACGGCAACGCTGCAGTTTCCACATAATTGAGCATTTTGGGTCTGGGAGCTATTTTGTTTACGTCTGCCATCGCCAACTCGGCAAAAGAACCTGATCCATTGTTTACCAAACCTGCCTGGCCGTACACTTCGTCGCCTTCTTTAAAATCTGTAACTCCTTCGCCAACTTTCTTTACCACACCGGCAAAATCTCCTCCCAAAGTGGCGGGAAACTGCAAAGACACTCGCTCTTTTAAATACCCTTCGCGAATTTTCCAGTCCACCGGATTAACTCCCGCAGCATATACCTGCACCAAAACCCTACCCGCAGAAACCACTGGCTCTGGCGCTACATTGTTTATTTCCACCACCTGGCCCCCTCCATATTTGTTTATCTGTGCCGCTTTCATAAGACTATTATCATCTGCTATGGAGCAACCTCTAAACTATTTAATAAATCAAGAAAGTTTTTCGGGTTGGAAAGAAACTCGTTATTGTGGCTTGAAGCAATTTTGAACAAATGTCCATCTCGATTTAGATATAGCCATCCTTCAAATGGGCCGTCCTCACCAGGCTTATTCTTATTATATGCATACACAATAACTCCTTCGGAATCCTCAAAACTAAAAGTGCGTTCCAGCATATAATCGTAAAGGCCTGAGTTTGAGGAATTTAATAAGGCATTCTTTTCCGCTTCGTAACTTTCATTATAATTCTCTATAATATTTATTCTTGCGCAATCGTCTAAATTCGCTTCATTATTGGGACAATAGTAATAAATATGTTGCGTATAATCGTCCGTATAAGCACTTCCTCCTAACCTATATTGAGAATCGCTTGGATCGTCTAACGGCACAAGCGAACCACTCCGTGGTTGCAAGTTAAAGTATGCTTCTTTTGGCCCCGAGAAATCGAATGTTACATCTACTGGCTGTCCGGCAAATATGAAAGCAGTAAATATCTCTTCGAAAACAGGCCTGTATGTATTTTGTTCTTCAATGGGATAGTCATAGGCTATTCTCAAAACTGAATTTCCCCCAACTAACCAATATACTACGCTTTCGTACAACAATTCTCCATTTGGTTTCTTGTAAGGTCCATATTCCAGCTTATAAGAATCGGTAGCGCTATCTTGTGTTATCTCTACCCTTCCATCTGAATATCCAAGTTTATACGCCCTCATTTCTGTATCGATTATTCCCTCTAGTGCTGCACTATCGAAGGAGCTAAATCGTTCTACGCTAAATCCAAAAAAATCTCTTTTTGAATCTACCTCATATCCTTGAAAACCCAAAGGAGAAATATACACAGGCTCTTCGGTAAGAACGTTCCAATCACGGGGATGTTCAACCGAGAATTCATACGTGCTGTTTCTATACGTTTCCCAATCAGGAGTTCCGCTTTTAGGGGTAGAGTAGTATCGGCTTGCAATAAAGAAAGCTGTCAGAGCCAGCCCAATTACAGCAATAATTATTATAGCAGCAACAAAAGCGTACTTTTTCTTAGAAGAAGGTTGTGGTGAAAACTCTCTTTGTGTGTCCGTCTGCACAAGGTTTTCCATACTTCACTATAACAAAAATTGCTGCTTATACGATGGTCGCTTTATTTGCGCCGCTTTCGTCTGGTTGGTGCATCTTAGTAATAACCTACCTCAAAAATTTGAAAGTAGAAAGCATTCTGTTAAGAGTCTCTGCTTGAGCCGTAGGAATATCAGTAGTTAATTCAATAATAGTAGTTCCATGTGGGATAGAAATAACACTGTGACTACCAAGCATAAACTTTCTCGAGCTGATTTCGTTTGCTTCGATAGATTCAATGTGGTAAGAATTCTTGAAATAATCATACACTGACTTCCCTGTTTCTTGTTTGCTTAATTCTCTATTTTCAGGAAGACCATAAAACTCGTAAAACCTTTCTAATGTATAATTCTTAGGATTTTGCAATACACTGATTGTAAAGGTATATGATGACTTAAATACAACAAAGTCTTCATTCTTATCGTCCAATGAGTACTCCTGCGGGTACTTTATCTCAAAACCATGCTTTTCGCTTTTGTACATCTTCCAATACGATCGCCAATCCAATTCTTCCTCACCGACGAATCGAAAGCTGGAAAGTATTTGATCGCTATGTTCCAAGAAGGTATCAAAATTATCTTCGCCGTATACAGTTCCTGCGAGAATATAGAGATTACCATCTTTCATCCAAGACGTAACCAAATATCTACACCTCATATTTTCCTTATCATTCGGACAGGAAGTCCAATCTCTGAGAATCATTTGGATTCCGCTTTCTTCTTCAACAGTTACTTCGTTTTCTTCGAACTCACCTTGTTCTCCGAGGCTTTGTTTAGTTGCATCAAGATATTCTTGAAAAGTAACTTTTTCAACAGTAAGATAGTCTTTTTTGAAAACATGCAAACTAAATGACTCAAAGCTTACCTCGCCCTCCTGAATAATGCTGATTTTATCCTCACTTTGTGTAGCTAATTCCGAAAATATAGAGAAATCAGAAGGATATTTTATTTCATAGTTACCACCCTCGCTTACATAAGTGCCCCATGCTGCTGTCTTATCTTCCTCCTCTCCTAAAATGTTCCCCTGCGATACTTCTATTTCTTGTTCTTGAGTCCCTCTCTCACCTTGAAATTCAGCGAATTGCCAGTAAATAAAACTCCCTGTAAAAATCAGAAACAAGAAAATGATAATGATTCCGAACAATAAATATTTCTTTCTTGAAGAGGACTTCGGGGGGATATTTCCTTGCTGTTGAAATTGTTCAAGATTTTCCATTATCTAACTATACTAAAAAATTCATCCTATACGATAAAACATTTATTTTGCGCTTTTGTCCAATCGATAGCCATGGTTTTATTTTATACGAAACTTACCCAGAGTCAATGGTGTATTTCCTACGCGTGAACGGGGACTTCTTTGAGCTCGAGGGTGTTTAGTGTTTTGGTAATCCAGAGATAGCCGACTGCTGCTGCGACAATGTTGCCTGCGAGAATAGCTCCCCACAGGGCAGTGATCGGAAGGTGAAATACCTGCGTGAATACATAAGCCAACGGAATGGAAACCACCGCAAACCGCAGAAAAAATATCCAAAATCCCGGCCACGAGCGGCCTATGGCCTGGAACGCGCTTGCTTCCACCATCATGGCAGCCAAAAAACCATAGCCTACCAATGCCACAATCCACATGTAGGAGCGGGCATATTCGGCGGCTACCGGGCCAGGATTGAATATGCCGATTATTAAGCCCGCAAACAACGCTGCCACAATACCAATGGCGGCCGCTCCCAGAGATCCGTACTGTAAACCCTTGCTAAAGGCTTCTTTTGCGCGAGACAAATTTCTAGCTCCAATATTTTGGCCGATCATTGCCATGGCCCCAAACCCAAACCCAACGGCAGGCAAAAAGGCAAAAAACTCCAGGCGAAACCCCAGGCTAAACGCTACTGCCCCCGCTTCCTGGAACCCCAACGACGTTAAAAACGTAAGCGCGGCCAGGCCCAAAGGAAATACTACCTGCGTTAAGGCTGCAGGCACGCCAATGTTTAACACTTTTTTTACCGACTCCCACTGAAAGGAAAGGTTGGCAAAACGAAAGCGCACTGTTCTGCGCGGGCTCGCGAGCGATCGCAAAGCAATAACAACAAACACCGCTTGTAAAAGGTAAACACCTCTTCGCAGTTGCCGTTAAAATTAAGATATGGATTGAGTTTCATAATGTTGAGTTATTTTATTATTCACTTTATTGCCGGCCAAGGGGTCGCATAATCCTCTCGGCATTTTGGTAGGCAAACTTTTCCTGCGCGGCGGGATCCAAACGCGCAATGAATGCGCGACTGTAATCAGCGAGCGTCCAGCCTACTTCGTAATCAACGCTCCACGCCAAGCCCCCTCGATCAGTTCCCCACATTACTTGGTCAGGATGGCTTTCTATCAAGTCTTTCCACAACCTCAAATCTTGCTCTATGAGGAAATCATAGTCCTTAAAGTGCGCCAGGAATTTCTCCTTTGTCACCTTGGGTCTTAAAAGCCAAACATCCCCGTACAACTGGTCAACTGTGTAGAACGCATTCGGGTGGTTTTCCAATATCTCTTCTATTCCGCTCAAGTCATAGCCGAACGTATGGTCTATTAACTGATCTCCGTGGAACACAAAGGTAATATCCGGGTTATCGCCTAACACCTTCCTAAAACTATCTTTTTGGCCTTCATCTAAATGAAAATAGACCACTAGGCCGTGTTCTCTCGCAACCGGATAGATTTCGCGCAGCCTCTCTGAATCAGGAGAAAGCGACGGCACGCCCTCGCTCGGGTAAAGGGCCACTTCGCCGTATCCCCTGAACAATCCGGGTTCCAAACTCACAGCGTCTTTAAGTTCTTCCGCGCCGGCTGTTTGAAAACCCCTCGGCTCGTCTGGCATGCCAATGAATGGTACGAAGTAATCAAGGTAAAGATTTATTATCTTCTTGACTACTTCTACTTGTATTTTCTTTCTGGAAACCCCCATTCGCTCTTCTGTGTAGTCAGTGGCGATTCCAATGAAAGCAAAAACCTTGTCAGTGCCCTCATAGTCTAAAAGGCACGTGATTTCCGGGATTGTAACATTGACTCCAAGGGTCGTTATTAAGTCAGAATCACCCCCTTCGTCAGCTACAAACTCTTTGTTCACAGCGTCAAATACTCTGTATTCAGTGAATGGCATGTGAAAGTGGCTGTCGATAAGCTTTCCACTGTAATATGCTTGATTATGTGCTTTTGGTTCGCGACATGCGATGGGCGTAAACGCGGCTGTTCCTGTATCTCTACTTACCAACCGTTCTTGATGGAACGCATTACCCATGATATCTTCTTCGATCGTATCTTCAGATAACTGCGGCGTTACATACTCTGGCGCATCTTTCTTAAGCATAAAAAACAATCCTGCGCCAGAAGCAAAAATGAGTGTAACAAGTATTGCGAAAAATTTCATGAGCGATTTCCTGGAGCTATGCATTTACTTTCTTTCGTATGCTTTTTGCAGTTCTGCGATATCCAATTTCTTCGCGGGCAAAAACGCTTGCGTGACGCGGGCAATTTGCCCGGGAGTGGTTTTTCATGCCTTTATCAAAATCCAAGTTTTTCCTTCACGAAGATGACGAGGACTTTTCTGCCCATGAACGCTTGCTCTTTTTCGAAAATGAGAAGTTTGGAAATGGCGCTTCCGCCCATGCCAACTTCCTTCATGCGCTTATCTTCGAGTAAAAGCACATATTCGCGCACGCGGGCAAGCGCTGCGTCCAAATTTGGCATTATCTTTTGCGTGCCTACCACCAAGATAAGGTTAGGAGAGGTAAAGACAAGATGCGGGAGCTGACTGCCAGAGTTGGAAGCAATCACAAGCTGCCCTGTCTCTGCGACCGCGTGAACACTTCCTAAGTAATAGTCGGATAAAACGGATTGCTTGCGGAGCGTCGCCTGTTTTGTAGGATCTTGTTCTGCAAGAATTTCTTCATGGAGATTTTTCCAGCCGTGCGTGCCAGATTTTAAATAATCGACAAAACCAACCTCTTCTAACGTGCGTGAGGAGCCATTCATAACAGAAGCTCCTACTGGAACAAGCGACTTCACTTTCTCTAACGCTTCTGTGCGATTCTCCACCAAAACAGCTTCAACCCCGCGCAAAGCTAAGGCGTTAATAGTTTTCTCAATTGTTTCAGGATTTGCTAATGTTTCGTAATTCATTGCACTAAAGCTTTAGCGAGTTTATCGAGACTTGAATTCCAACCTTCTTTCATGCCGCTCTTAAGCATTGCCTGGAGCTGCGCTTCGGTTTCTGGTTTTGGATACATTATAGACAATTTTGTGTTTAGTTAATTTACTTCTATCGGCTTTTAGTAAAGTATCTAACGCATCAAAACGCTGGGCCCAACACTGGCATGTTTTTTTCGCCCATTCTTCCAACTCCCGTACCGCGTCTGGATTAAGCGTATATATCCGCTGCTGACCTTGTTTTTCCATCTCTACCAGCTCGGCCTCGCGCAAAACTTTTAAGTGTTGCGATATGGCTGGAGGAGTAACCTGGAATTTCTCACAGATGTCCGTAGCGCATAACTGGCCTTTCTTTGCCAGCATTTCTATAATGCTCCGCCGTGTAGGATCGGCGAGCGCGCTAAAAGTATCTACCATATTTCCAAAATAACTTAAGTAGTTACTTAAGTCAACACTTAATTATCCACATCTAACATAACGCTCCCCCAGCCAAAACGTGTCACCTAACTCCAAGTCAAAGAAAGAGGAATAAAATAAAGGGCAAGAGAAAAAGAATGGCGAGGAAAAGCTTTCTATATTTTTGTGGCTTTCCGAATTTTCGGGCAGCAAATATACCGCCCAGCAGTAAGAGACTTCCCACTATACCGCTTATAACAAAATAACCAATGAATAGATAAGGATAGAAGACTATGCAGCCCAATCGATGCAACAATCTTCCGCTAATTCTTTCGATCTGACAATCTTGCGCGGGGGTTAACTCTCCGTGATCGCCAAACTCAATTGTTGTTATTTGTGTTTGCGATTGAGCAGAAAAAACAGGTGAAAAGACCAAAAATATTACAAAAAAATAAAAAGAATATTTATACATTACCCTATACTATCATACTTTTACTCGAGGCATAATGTTCCAGTTGGTTTGGAGGAGCTATTCGTACAGCTCGCTGTGCGTTCCTATTTTTACGAACCAATACTCGTCTGCGCCTACTTGCTTAAACAATGCGCGCAAATCTCCTCCAATATTAATGCTGTGATGTCCTACGTATTTCCCCTGGAGAGGATGGTTCTCTAAAATAGGATGGAAACGATTTTCGCGAAACAAAATAATACGCTCCTGTACTCTTTGCTGTTCGTTTTTGCGCAGGCGCTTATACTGCTTCTCAAACTTCTTATGGAAGTAGAGCTTCATAAAGAAGCGAAGTAGTCATCTAACTCTTTTGCCGTAGAAAAAGGCCCAGAAAAGTTCCTTTTCTTTTTTATATCTTCCTCAATCGGGCCGAGATACTGTTCGAGCTCCGCAGACATGCGAGGAGCAATGCTTAAGTGTATTTCTTTGTTGCGGATAAACTGACGCAGATAGGCGTTAATAACCGCGCTTAAAGAAAGCCCAAGCTCCTCTGCTACTTTTTGGGCATTCTTTTTTACTTCTTTATCCGCTTTAATATTGATTACCGTTTTTGCCATATACCTAAAGTATATACAACGGTTAATATGCTGTCAACCTCCCCCCTATTTCAACGGTGAATGCAACCGGCCCAGCAACAAGGCCGGCGCATCCCGTCTATAAGCTCTTTTCGCGTCCTCTCTATGCGGCGGCTCCTGGTCTCTGGTTTCTTGGCTTCCTCAACCCAGCAGATCCACTCGTTTCTGGCCAGGGGCGTAATATCCTCCCATGCCGCCAGCGCGGCCGGGGCAGAAACAAGCGCCTTTCGTAAATCCGCCGGCACTTTATGTACCACACCAGTGGCAATCCCTTTGATAGGATTCATATATCCTTACTCTACCATAACTCCCTTTCTGCCATAATTTTTCGAGGTAGCGTTAGTGAAGGGTAGAGCCAAGCAAAATATCGTTTGCCCAATAAAATCCTGTTGGGCCGGAAGGCAAAATGTCGTAGGTATAGCCTTCGCTATAAGATACTAACGTGAGAGATATTACTTTGTGTCCGTCGAGAATATCGCCAACTGCGAACTCTCCTACGGTGCGGCCGTCTGCGGTTGGATGCCCGGGCGATACCAACAGCTCTCTGCCGTCTTGCAATACCACATGCACCACCTGATGCGTGGCAGGCGCCGGAGTTTTTGCTGCTTCAAGAATGGTCGCGGCCATACGTTCACCCGATGCATTTAGAGTCCATACCAAATCTCCTTTCTGTAAATTCTGCACGGCAACTTTGCCAGACGGAGTGTCGATTAAGGTATCCTTTGCCAAACATATGGGGCAGGGCCGGTTAAAATCCACTTTCTTTTCAAACACCGCAGTATTTCCTTCAATGTGCAAAAGCGTAAGCTGCACGGTGCAGCCGTTGCTTACCACTTCCCCCACGCGCAAGGTTAGCGGATGCCCCTGGTCTGTAGCCACCGGATACTCCCAATAGTTTAATCCTTCCACGCGGTCTGGATATATGTTTTGCAGCAAAAATGAACTCTCGCGCTGGCCTTCACGCAGCGTTATTTCCTGGCTTTCGGAATTTTCTTTTATAGAAGTTATAGAAATACTTCCTACCACGTCGTACGTGGAATTTCCCGGGCCGGACACCTCTTCTGGGGTAAAGGTGCCTACAACCTCAACCTGCATTCCCGTAGTAGAAAATGTATAGTTGGGATCATGCTCAAACAAATTTTTTAACGCGTAATGGTTGCCGTCTTCGCCTTTTAGCCCAATGGCGCATTCCATTGTCTGCGGGCCAGATCCTTTTTTGGGCAAACACGTGATTTCACCTTTTATGGTAATAGGCCCAGACTGCGGAGGAATAGGATCTCCCTGTTTTTCCTGGTAGATATAGTTGTTTAGTACAAAAAACCCGCCCACAAGCAGCACAAGTACTCCAGCAAGAATAAAAAATATTTTGTTCATGGCGGTGGGGGTGAGATTCGAACTCACGAAGGTGTTACCCTTAATGGTTTTCAAAACCATCTCCTTAAACCGCTCGGACACCCCACCTTACACGCTTAAAATACCATAGAATAAGCTTACTGGCAAGCGGCTGCCGCTTGCTTTTTATGCAAAAGTTTGCAATAATATACACGTCGAGTACAACACATATAACGCACAAACCTATGAACAAATATTCCATGACCTGCACCTGCGGCCACGAAATGACTGTGGACGCCGAAAGCAAAGAACAGGCAGTCGAACAACTGAAGAGCATGATGACCGAAGAAGCTATTGCTTCCCACTGCGCGGAAAAACACCCGGGCGAACCCGTACCCAGCAAAGAAGAGTCCGACGCAAACATTGAGCAAAACACCAAGCAGGCCTAACGCTCGCAAAAACCACCCCGTTCTAGGGTGGTTTTTGTTTTGTGCGGAGAGGGAGGGATTCGAACCCTCGAAGGAATTGCTCCCTTAGCACATTAGCAGTGTGCTGCTTTCAACCGCTCAGCCACCTCTCCTAGTAGGCACATTGTACGCCCAAAACCTTGAAAAATCAACCTTTTACTTAAAAACTGGAGGAGCAATAATATCTTAACAATTACGCATATACGTAAAAGTTAAGATATTTTCACAAGCCGAAAACTTTACGCAAGTGTCTGTCGTCTTCCATTCTACTGACTTGTAAAACCTGAATCTGGCTTGGGTTTGCGCCAAGAAAATCTCGCAGCAGTTTAATTTCTTCTTTACATTCGAAAGGATATATCCAAATGCTTTTCTGTAATTGGTAAAATCCAAATTCTTTGAGCTTCCCTCGAAATACATCACGAATAATATTTGAAGTAGCGGGGATATCGAAAATAATAAGCCTCCATTTTTTATCCCATTTCTTCGGCCTTGGAATCGAGAGATCATCTATCTGATATTTCCCAGCCAGCTGTTTCCCCTTTTTTGTGAGGGCGATCCTCACGTCGTGGCCTTCTCTTCTCATCTCAATCAACCCCCTCTTTTTTAAGTAATAAAAAGTGTTTGTTTTCTTTCGCTGCGCATTTGAGCCAGACTGGAATATTTTTCGGGCAATGGAATTCCCGGCGTAGGACCCACCTCCGCCCAGCGCGAGCACTCCACCTACAAACAGATACTTCAAAATTTCTCTCCAATAATATTTCGTTTTTATTTCGCGTGCTGACCCCATAAAATAACATCTTAAGAAAAACGCATATACGTATTTCTTAAGACTATTATACTTTACTGCTGTAAAGACGCAAGAGTTGAATTCGTAACTGCTCACTGGGGGTATCCCAACAAAGCAGCCCGGTTAAGCAGGATTGGGCTGGAAGAGTTTGGCGTATTCGGCAAAGAAGTTCCTGGGTTTTGCCCACCACAGAGAGAGGAGCACAGAACAAAGGATGCTCATCGC
>DASWIZ010000001.1:0-16569 GCA_036397395.1 Minisyncoccota bacterium | reverse complement strand
ATAGACATTGCAGAAGCCGCACCAATTGAGCTTTCCGGGAAAACGCTTTTTATTTCCGATTTGCACCTTACCGCCCAGCCCGCGTTGCAAGATCAATTTAACCTTGATTTTAGCAATGTAGAGAATGTAATAATCGTGGGGGATTTTTTCGATTCACCGGATGATTTTTGGAGTTTTGGCAAAACAGAAGAAGAAGTATTTCGAAACGTGCTTGCGGACATTGTGCCCAGAACGTTTTCCGGCAATATTTTTTATGTAAGCGCCTTAACGCACGACCCCCGGGGGTTGCGTACAACGCGCCTGTCTTTTTCAAGATCCGAGTTTTCCTACGTGGGACGATACGGAAAGTTTGTTGTAGACGGCACACCGGTTGTGGCGTACCATGGGGACCAATTGCATGGTGGAGTTATCGGCGGGGGAATTTCCTGGCTTGCGCAAAAGTTTGGCCAGGAAGTAGTGCTGGAAAAATTTGGTAAAAGGCAGTTTTCCATTCCAAAAGATACCTGGGTAATAAACGGGCACAGCCACGTGCCGGGAATTGACCAGGCGGCAAAAGCGGCAAACACGGGCTCTTTTGTGGGAGCGCCGTTTAACAAATTTATTTTTCGGCTGCACATCGGTACAGGCATTTTGTTTAGCGGAGGCACCGTTACGCTCCAGGAATACGAGGGGCTTCGTATAAAGAACCTGTACCCGTTTGCGTTATAGTATATATGACCGTATTATTGCTTGCTTTAGGCAGCGCGTTTTTTATAGGGCTGAATAACGTGCTTACCAGAAAGGCCCTGGACTTTACTTCGCGGGGCCAGGCGATTTTGGTTTCTCTTGGCGTTGCCACAAGCATTTTTTTGGTTCTTAATATCGTGCTTGGGAAAATACCTTTATGGTTTGTGCCTGGAGCTTTCTTGTTTATGCTGGCAGGATTTTTGGGGCCCGGCATTGGAAGGACATTTAATATTACTTCTGCCAAGCGCATTGGAGTTTCCCGTACCATTCCTATTGTGGGAACGGCTCCATTTTTCTCAACCATTTTGGCTATCTTGTTTTTGGGCGAGGAATACTCGCTGTATATATTTTTGGGAATGGCGCTTATTATTTTTGGAATCTTTACGTTAAGCCGTCGCAAAAAAAATGGGGTTCGCGTATTTGATAAAAAAGATTTACTTCTGCCTTTGGGCTCCGCGGTGTTTGGGGGAGTTTCCATTACTGTTTCAAAAGTCGCCATAGATATGGTGGGCGACCCTTTTGTAGGAGTAGGGCTTACGCTGGGAGCCGCTTTGTTTGTGGTGTTGGGATATATTATCGCTACAAACAGGCTGTATCATTTTAAAATTGCGCATAAGGGTTCTGTCTTCCCTGTGTTTGGCGGGCTGTGCATGGCTTCGGCCTTTTTCTTAAATTATAACGCCTTGCAAATGGGAAGCGTTTCGGTGGTAGCCCCGCTGTTTAGCACGTTTCCGTTGTTCGGCGTGTTCTTGAGCCACTTTTTCTTGAAAGAAGAAATTACCGGCCGCACCTGGCTGGCCGCCGCCATCATTGTTTTGGGCATCGCCGTCATCCAGGCGTTTTAATTGTGGTATAACAAAGTATTTAAAGGAAAAATAATTATGAAAAACATAAAACTAGACAAAGAAGAAAAAGAAATACTTGAGGCATTTGAAGCGGGCGAATTTAAGTCGGTAAAAAATGTTGAGCAAGAAAAAAAGCGCTTTCAGCAGTATGCCCGCAATACCTTAAGCAAACCCCGCAACATTAATATTCGCGTTTCCGACCGCGACTTGCAGCGCATAAAGGCTTTGGCGGCAGAAAAAGGATTGCCCTACCAAACTTTTATTAGTTCTCTTCTGCATCAGGTCACCAACAATAGTATGGTGCTGCGCGACCAAGGCAATGACTCTTACAAAGCAGAATAACGCGCAACATGTTGTATCGCACAAGACTAGGGCTTGACATTCATTTTGGGTTTGCTATACTAAAGATGGTTATCAGGCGATGTCACATCCAAGAACAGGATCGAAAACAGCATCTCGCAAGGGGTGTTGTTTTCGTTTATCCATATCGCTATAATGAAATCGCGGAGGCATCGGAGGTTGAAGCCAGACGGTCTGGCCGTCGCTTGATAACCGAATGGTCCTGTTACCGCAGGATGTGGTTCGACTCCACCTGCCTCCGCGTCAAAAAGCTTTGGGTTAGCCCAGAGCTTTTTGATTTGCAAGAGATAAATAATTCTGGTAAAAAGAGGTATCTAAAAACGAGGAGGGTTCGTTATGCAGAAGGCAGAAGAAGCTGTAGGTCAGAGTGGAAAATTCCGGGTTGTGAGTGTAGATTCGCAAGCGGGATCGATCCTAAACAAAACGCGTGTCGTTGACATAGCGCATAGCGAAAGGAGGGTAGAGTTCAACTCTTTGGAAGAAGCAACGGCTGTTGCGTACTGGGACGTATACCGGGAACGAAGGTACTCGGCGCGGGTAGATGCAGGAGAGTCGCCCCCGTTGATAGATGAGGATGAGTCGCCGCCCCAGTGGTTTATAGACAATCTACAAGAGGAGAAGAAAAATATCAAAGGCGGAGACCACTGTACCAGCGAGTTTATGTACATTTATGGTCCTGATGGGACCAGACTAGACACGGTTCATGTGTAAATATCACGGGCCCGGAGCGAGAGTTTTCTCGCTCCGGGCCAACTCTTTAGCCTGAGCCTGTCGAAGGCTTGACAGAGGGGCGAGGGGGGAGTAAGATACGGGGTGCGAGGGAGAGCCTTGTAAAACCCTAAAACCATGAACTAGCAAATCTGTAAAAACGTTACACGCGTAAGACAGATCCCGAAAGTATTTGATAGCTCAAATGCTTTCGGGGTTTGTTTTCGGAGAAGAGGGCAAGCCAGGACTTTGACATACGAATACTGACAAGACAATAAACCAACGTTAATTTTTTTGAGTTGCTTCAACTCTTTTATTTGAGAGTTTGATCCTAGCTCAGGGTGAACGCTGGCGGCGTGGATAATGCATGCAAGTCAAGGGGTCCCGAGAGCAATCGAGGGAAACCGGCAAACGAGTTAGTAACACGTAGGTAACGACCCATCACTCGGGCATAGCTCGGAGAAATCCGGGGTAATTCCCGATAGTCCCGCAAGGGTAAAGGAGTAATTCGGTGATGGAAGTGCCTGCGTCCTATCAGCTAGTTGGTAAGGTAATGGCTTACCAAGGCTATGACGGGTAGGGGACGTGAGAGCGTGTTCCCCAACGATGGCACTGAGACACGGGCCATACTCCTACGGGAGGCAGCAGTAGAGAATATTGGACAATGGGGGAAACCCTGATCCAGCGACGCCGCGTGCGGGATGAAGGCCTTCGGGTTGTAAACCGCTTTTATAGAGGAAGAACTCCGACGTTACGTCGGAGTGACGGTACTCTATGAATAAGGGGGTGCTAATTCTGTGCCAGCAGCCGCGGTAAAACAGAACCCCCAAGCGTTACCCGGATTTATTGGGCGTAAAGCGTCTGTAGCCGGTTTAGTAAGTCTGTAGTTAAATACCAAGAGCTCAACTTTTGGGATGCTGCAGAAACTATTAGACTAGAGGGCATTAGGGGTTACTGGAACTCTTGGTGGAGGGGTGAAATCCGTTGATATCAAGAGGAACACCAAAAGCGAAGGCATGTAACTGGGGTGACCCTGACGGTGAGAGACGAAAGCGTGGGGAGCAAAAAGGATTAGATACCCTTGTAGTCCACGCTGTAAACTATGGATACTAGCTATGTGAAGTGTCGACCCTTCACGTGGCGAAGCTAACGCGTTAAGTATCCCGCCTGGGAAGTACGGCCGCAAGGCTAAAACTCAAAGGAATAGACGGGGGTCCACACAAGCGGTGGATCATGCGGCTTAATTCGATAGCAACCGAGGAACCTTACCAGGGCTGGAAACATTCGTGAAATCCTCTGGAAACAGAGGCCCTCCGCAAGGACACGAGTTCAGGTGGTGCACGGCTGGGATAAGACACACGGCCCGCCAAAAAGCAATTTTTGGTGAACCACCCCTCGATCCAAAGACGACAACAGTCGTGTCGAGGTTAAAACCGGCTCATAACGGTGAAGCCTAAGGTTTGTATGGTATAATAACCATATGGACTATGGTAATACCGTGGGAAGTACGAGTGCTAGTTTGTGCAACTTTTTCGCAGAAACAGAAGATGCGTATATCTTAGGAATTTTGTGCGCAGACTCTTATTGGTGGTCAAGCTCAATTGGATTGAGCAATACCGACAAAGACTTAATCGAACGATTCCGGAATTTTCTTCTAAGCAAGAATTTTCCAGAAGATCGGATTCGGTATAATCGAGACCATATCTTTGTGAACAGCAGGCCACTATTAAGAGAATTTGTTGCGGCAAAGAAAAGTCTAGAAAAGCTGCAAGGCGAAGAAATTATCACAGCATATTTTGCTGGAAGATTTGATGGAGATGGAAGTATAGACAAGAAACTACGAAAGTATTGCAGAATTGTATACGGAACAAAAGAAGAAGCAGAGTTTGACCAGAAATTACTGCAAAAGATTGGATTGCAAGAATCAAGTATTTACTATTATCGCACATCTTCCACATTTTGTTTATACATTTGGAGAAACGCGGCAGAAGATTTTGTACAAAAACTTTTGCCCCATTCAACAAAGTTGCAAAAACTAGCATTCGTACCCCGTAGAGACTTACCCCGAGCATATGCGAAGGGTTAATAGTGGCTATCTTTAAAAGGAAAACCATTATTACACGCCGGTCTCCCGACATAACGTCGGGATGATGGTATAGTCCATACCATAAGAAATTATGGAGTAATATGGTCGTCAGCATGTACCTTGAGGCGCTCCGTTAAATCGGGCAACATGCGCAACCCTTACCCTGTGTTTTACGTGTCACAGGGAACTGCCTGAGACAATCAGGAGGAAGGCGAGGATGACGCCAAGTCAGCGTGTCCCTTTGATGTCCTGGGCCGCACGCATGATACAATGGGATAGACAGCGGGTCGCAAGCAGGCAACTGTGAGCTAATCCTCAAACTATCCCTCAGTTCGGATTGAGGTCTGAAACTCGACCTCATGAAGCCGGAATCGCTAGTAATCGCGTATCAGCTATGGCGCGATGAATATGTTCCTGGACCTTGTACTCACCGCCCGTCAAGTCAAGCGAGCTGGGAATGCCCAAAGCGCCACTTTATGTGGTTTTAAGGCAGGCTCAGTGAGAGGGACTAAGTCGTAACAAGGCACGGGTAGCGGAAGCTGTCCGTGGATCACTACATTTTTCGATTTGGTTTTTCCAAATCGGAGTGTCGGCCAGAATCGGTTGACGAGATATCTTCAACTGAATCTGGGGCAATGGCCGTTCAGCCTTTAAATGGCGGCTCCCCCGACGTTACGTCGGGGGTGGGTTGGAGCAACTCAAAGAAATATAACGTTTGGTTATTGGACTTATCAGTAGCAAAATATTCCCTTTACGAAGGGAATATTTTGTTCTACAATTTGTAATGGTACTTTATACCAATATTTGAAGGGCGGGTGCCTTTTGTACCCGCCCTCTGGCGCGTGTAGTTCATTGGTCAGAACGCTTCTCTGATAAAGAAGAGGCAGAAGGTTCGATTCCTTCCACGCGCACATATGCCCAAAGAAAAATTAGCAGAATCTACCGCGGAGTTTTTGGACGGGACGCTGCAAAAAAGTTATAGTTTTGCGCAACACTTAGACACGCAAACCAACATTTTAGTTGGTGTAAGCATGGCGGTATTTTTATTCTCGCTGTCACAGCTTACCAGGGAAATTGTGCATGCTCCGTTTGTGGTGCTTACGTTATTCGCGGGCGTGTCCGCCTTTATCGGCTTGTTTGCCATTCACCCGCCCCGGTTTATGCGAAAGCGCGGCCAGCAGGAAAGCTTAATGTACCACAAACATATTTTAAGTTTTGACTCACCGGAAAAATACGGCAAAGCCCTGGAAGAAACCATTGAAGACAGAATTGCAATGATCCACCAATACGCCACGGAAATTTACAATGTTTCCAAATATTATTACCGTCCCAAGCGAAAACTTTTCCACTTAGCTCGCAACATTTTAATTATTGGTTTTTTCTTCGCCCTCGTTACGTTTATCTTTGATCTTGTCTTGTAATTTCCCCATTTTGTGGTACTCTATAGTTTGTAATTAGGGAATTTTAGAATTGGGATTTGATTGAAAATTGAGACTTGAAAATTGAAAATTCCAGTGCATGGCACTGGCCATGGGCCTGTAGCTTAGCTGGTAGAGCGCTTCATTTGCAATGAAGAGGTCACCGGTTCGAATCCGGTCAGGTCCACCACTTTGCTCCTCACTTTGTTCGGAGCTACGCGGTGCACGCACTGACTTCGTCGTCTTTTTGCCGAGGCGGCGGAGCTAGGCACAATACTGCGCTGGGTTTTGTTTTGACTGTATATGTAGTACAATAAAGAATAATGCGAATTCGATATGAAGTTGTAGCGTTGCGGACCGGGCTTGCTTTTGTGTTTTTGTACACGGCGGTTGTTGGGTTTATGGATCCTGGCGCGTATATCAAGTGGATTCCGGGTTTTATGCTGGAGTCGCTTCCGGTTGGCGTCGTGCCGTTCCTTGTTTCGTTTTTCATTTTTGAAGCCGTACTTGCAATTTGGCTGTTATGGGGAAAATGGGGCATGGCCGCAAGTACGATAAGCGCTTTGTTGCTATTTGTTATAACATTTTTGAATCTCAACGCATTCGGCGTGCTTTTCCGAAACGTAGGGCTTATCGCGGCAGCCGTTGCCCTTGCTTTTATAGAATCAAAAGGCCATAGATAAGGAAAAAACAAAAACCAGCCCCGTGATTTGTTTAGGGCTGGTTTTTTTTGAGTGCCGCAAATACAAGGATTTATTCGCCCGGGTTTGGGGTTTCGAGTTCTATCCAGTCGGCGGCGGTGTTGGTGTCTGTGGTTAGGGGATCGCGGGCAATGGAACTGCCTTCCGGCACGCCTGGGACAGATGGGTCAAACGCGGCTGTGCTGCTGTCCCAGCTTACCGAGTCAACTATTTCTTCCAAGCTGTTTTTAAGGTAAAGGGCATCGCCGGCATTTCCTAATGCATTTCCTATGGTAGCGCCTACCAAAATTACCACGGTTTCTGCCGGCCACGCCCAAAACGTTGCGGTAGTGTCGTCCTCTGCGATAATTGCAAAACCGCCCGTAGGAATTGTTGATGTTCCCAACGAGTCTGCACTGCCGTTAGCGTCTTCAATAGTCCAGCCGGTTAAATCTATATCAGCCCCGGTGCTGTTATATATTTCAACCCATTCATTTGCTGTTTCGGTGCCGTGCGCGTCGTCAACATCGTAATAGACTTCGGTAATAAGTAGGTGGTCAACATCGGGTTCAGGCTCTGGCTCGGGTTCAGGCTCTGGCGTGCCGCACCATGAAAACGGGGTAAGCCACATAAAGAATGGGTGGCTGGAAAATACATTGCACAAAGCTCCGCCAAATTTTTTGGAAGAGTGATTTGTTGTGTGCAGTGTTATTTCTTCTTGCGCCGCGGCCGGGGCTGACCTATCGGGCCTGTCAGGCCTTTCGGATCTTTCTACCGCTTGTCCCGTTGTTGGGACACCTGTCCACACAAAAAGTGCCGCAAGCACTAGTGGGACAAAAAAGAGTTTCGTTTTTCGCATAAAAATCTTGTGACTTTTTATATTGATTATATTGCTATTATAAAATAAAATGCAGCATGACAATATGGGAGTTTTCCACACTTTTGTTTTTGTAGTATAATACATGTATAAGAAGTAACAATAAAAATCATATGGAGAACCATTATATATGCACCGGCGGGTGCGGGGGAAGTCTAAAAGAGTCGGGCGTGTGCGGAACAGAAAATTGTCCCCATAAAGGGCAAGCCATGCAAGAATGCAACTGCGCCGACGGCTCCCACAAGCAGGGCACGCGCCAGGATCCAGACAACAACGGAGAAGAAGATATGTAAAAAAGAAAACGCAAAAGCGCCCCACCAGGGCGTTTTTGTTTTGGGCTGATTCGACCAGAGGTGATAAATATGTTATGTATAGTATACGTAAACGCCCTTTAACAACTTTATATGAATGCAATAAAAGCGAAAGGATGAGGGAGGAAACAGATGGCGATTACAGCTCAAGGGAGAGTTGGCAGCTTCCCGGAAGATTGCGAAATTATGGATCGGAATCAAAGAAGCGGATTGAGTTTTATCAGGGCGCAAATGCGAGAAAAGGGGTTGTTTGATTTTCAACCTCTATATTATTTTCGTATTATCTCTCTTAGCATGGCATTGCTCGGGATAAATATCTGGGCTTTATTGTACTTTGATAACTTATGGATATTGCTGGGGGATGCTGTCTTTCTTGGCTTGCTTTTTCCTCAGTTTGCAGGTATTGGGCATGACGCAGGCCACGATTCCATAAGTAAGTCGGCCTGGATTAACTATGCCGTTGGATCTGCCACCTGTTTTATTTTTGGGATGAGTAGGACATGGTGGAGAAGTGTACACGGCGAGCATCACACAGAGCCAAACGGACCAAGCGATCCGCACAAACAAGTTCCAAATCTTGTATTTAGTGAAGAGGAGGCTCTTCTTGTGCGGGGGTACTGGCGCCGATTAATTATCGGATATCAAGCTTGGTACTTTGTTCCATACATGGCTTTAGAATCTATACATCTTCGAGTCGCAAGTGTTAAGTTTCTCTTTAGTCTGTGGCGAACTAAAAAGGAGCGTGTTCCTTGGATCGAGCCTGTCATAATGGGTGCTCATTTTGCGGCGTATTTCGGGTTACTCTGGCTTTCGTCACTTAGTTTTTGGGAAGGGGTGGGTTTTGTGGTAGTGCACTATGTGGTGTTTGGTATCTACTTTGGTTTGATATTCGCCCCCAACCATAAGGGCATGGGGATCCCTGACCCGGATAATCCATGGGATTCTGTGCGTAAGCAGGTGCTTACAAGTCGCGGGGTGAAACCTGGTTTTTTTGCACGTTTGATCTATGCAGGATTGGAGCGTCAAGTTGAGCACCATCTGGTTCCTACGAGGATGCCTCGGTGTAATCTTGAGGCAGTACGGGAAATTCTTATAGCCTATTGTGCTAAGGAGGGTATTCATTACGAAGAGGTGAGCATCTGGGGTTCGCAGAAGGCTGTTCTGAAGCATCTTCGGGATGTGAGCGCAAGTCTTCGTCGGCCACCAGCGAAGTCTGCCTTCGAGACCGCAGGAGAGTAAATCCAGCGAAGTGCGAAGGAGCGCATCAAGGCTCTCGTAAGCAAATACATACGAGAGCCTTTTTATTTGACGGGGTTTGCAAATGAGGTACACTAAATATACAGAGACAAACTAAATTTTTATTCGTATGTTATATAAAGTGCTTAACTTATTGCATAAATTGTATCCCGCAAAAGACGTGTACGCGCATTGCGATATTCCGTGCGGCATTTACACAGCTGAACCCGCGTTAACCGCGGCCAAAACCGTGGTTAAAATGGTGGAAAAAATTCAAGAGCTAGAACCCCCAAGTTTTCCCGTGCCGAACATCACCGAAGCCAAAAGCAAGCTGAATTCTTTAGTGCGATATGTGCAGGTAAAAGAGGAACACGCGCAGATTTGCAAAAAAGAACTTTTGATTTTATGGACAGACTATTTTAAGCCAGAGCATTTGGATATGTTTCCCGGGCTGCACGACACGTTTTGGAAAGCGGCAAAGCTGTGCTCCAAAAATAAGCAAGAAGTAAATATGGAGGCGGCACAGGCATTGCAAACAGCGGTAGAAGAAATCGCCGCAATGTTTCAAAAAGCAAAACCAACATGATTAGTTATTTTAAAGTAAGGGGACAGAGCATGGAGCCTTTGTGCAAAGAAGGGGACTTTATTCTGCTGGACAAATTGTCGTATTTTTTGTTCCGGCCGCGGGTTAGCGATATGGTGGTACTGCGCCATCCCCAGGAAGAAAATAGGCTTATCTTAAAATATGTTACGCGCGAAAAGATGGAAGGGAACAGGACGTTTTATTGGGTAGAAGGGGTAAACAAGGCGGAAAGTTCAGACAGCAGAAGTTTTGGATGGGTGCCCAGACAATTTATTCTTGGGAAAGCGATTGTGGTAGCAAAACAAGGACAAGAAAAATCCGCCCTGGCGCATTAGCCGGCGGTTTTTAGTTTTCCACAGGGGGTGTTTTGCCAGTTTTGCTGGGGTGATATGATAAAGAAAGGAAATATTGGGAAAGGTCGAGACTACTTATAAGCTCTTTTACTATAATTTCGTATGAATGCAGTAGAAATTACGAGTGACGCTTTAAGCAGGGCATTTGGCGATTTGGTTGCCGGAATGGTTTCTTTTGTGCCTTTGTTAATTCTTGCGCTTATTGTATTTGTTATTGGCTGGCTTATTTCCGTGGGAGTAGGCAGGTTGGTTACGGATATTTTAAAACGCATCAAATTTAACCAGGTATTTGAACGCGGCAACTGGAAAGAGGCTTTGGAAAAAGCAGACCTCAAAGTGGACCCCGCGGGTTTTGTGGGATCCATTTTTAAATGGGTGCTTGCCATAGTGTTTTTGCTTGCCACGGTTGAGATTCTTGGGTTTACCCAGTTTGCCGGATTTTTGCGTGATGTGCTTGGCTACTTGCCAAACGTAATAGTGGCAGCCTTAATTATTGTGGTGGCCATGATTATCGCAGATATCGTGGAAAAGGTGGTGCGCGCGGCCGTGGAAGGGACAAAAATGGGACATGCCCACTTGGTGGGTTCTGTAGCCAGATGGTTTATTTTAATTTTTGCCGTGTTTTCCGCGTTGCTGCAGTTAGACATTGCCGTGCTTCCGGTGCAGGTGTTAATCCAGACATTTGTGCAGGGCATTGGGTACGGCTTGGCCTTGGCATTTGCCATTGCCTTTGGAATTGGCGGCAAGGACATGGCAGCCGACATTTTGCGCCAGGTAAAGAACAAAATAGAAAAGTAAAAGGCCTTGTAGTATTACTACAGCTTTTTCGCCCCGCCAGGTACAAGACTGCACCTGGCGAGGTTTTGTTTTGCGTATTGTTGTACTTGCCGTCCGGCGGGTTTTGTATTCCATAAATTCGTAGTAGAATAGGGGAATGAAGTACTGGTTATTCTCTACCATCACTGCAGCGATTCCTTTAGTTCTTCTTTTGATACCATTTGGTGATGTTTTACTATGGCCTGGAGCTACCTCAAAATTTTCATTTCTCCTAGAAATCCTTCCACCTCCTGTAAACCAAGTCATTCTTTTTGGAAGTTATATAGCCTCTACCTATTTTTTAGTTAGGGCATACAGGGATAAAAAATCAAGGTTTTTTATCCCTTTTGTTGCATGGGTGCTTGCAACTCTAATGTTTTCTTTGTTGGGTTATGCACTATACTTAAGTTATATTGGTTTTTAGAAAAAAGCTATAAGTATATTCGCTAGACGGCTACTTTGACGCTTGCCGCCCCGCAGGTTTTGTATAAAAGAAAATCGTAGTAGAATAGAGTAATGTATTTCATTGAGCTTGTGAGTAGCTATCTACCTTCTGTGGTTGCTGCTGTAGTGGTTATCCTTGTTGGTTTTCTGGTTGCCTTGAAAATCTATCTTATTCCTTGTGCAATTTTGCTTTTGCTTTTTTGGATTATCTCAAAATTTACGTCCGATAACAGTCTGGTGAATCGGAAGTCCAAAATTCTTGGCCTTCGTGTAAGAGGGAAGTACTGGATTTCTTTCCTAGTGCCCCTTCCAGTATTTGCTTATATATTTTTCTTGTATGTTGTCCAGGCGCTCGCCTTGCTAGCGCGTTAATCTTACTTCGCACGCGACTTGTTTTCTGCTTGCCGCCCCCAGGTTTTGTATGGGAGGGTGATGCAAAGGTATTGAATCATTGCGGGGGATTGATTTTTAGCCCAAAATATGCTAGAAATATTACTATTTAGCCGTTAAAATTTGACACAGATACGGGTTTCAAACGATAATATACATATGAGCAACCAAGACATACTCGCAAAACTTATAGCTCCATATGAAGGGTCAAATCTTTGGCTTGTTTTGAATAAGGAAAGAAACGAAATAGTAGGGAAGGGCAAAACATTAGTTGAGGCGTTAACACAAGCAAAGAAAGCGGGCGTGGAAAAACCAAGTGTTATTAAAGCAAGCCTCGGCATTTCTAAATTTATAGGGATTCGCTAGCTTAGTATGGCTATAGAGTTTGAATATACTCGTAAGATATTACAAGATGGTTCTATCGGTATTGGCCGCCCGCTTATTTGGATAGATTTGGAAAGCCCAACTGTGGGAACGTTCAGTTATCCTTGCTTGGTTGATTCTGGAGCTGATGATTGTGCTTTTGATGCTGAAATTGGAGAAATGATGGGGCTGGATGTGAAAAGTGGAGATAGAGATGAAGCATTCGGTCTGAAAAAAGATGCTACTTTAGTGGAATATATACATCCAATTACTTATAGTATACAAGATATTAATTGTAAGGCAGACGTTGCTTTTACTTATGAACTTTCTTCTGACTTTGGGCTTTTGGGGCGAAAAGGATTTTTCGATCAATTTTTAGTGAAGATTGATGATAGAGAGGGAAAGTTCGAAATTGAACCATACGACAAGGGGATTTGAGAAGTAATTACTTTGATTTTTTTTATCATGTTACGCTCCCGCCCGGTAAGGGCGGGGTTTATTTTTTCATTTGTCGCCCGGCGGTTTTTTGTTTGGTAAATCTACATCGTTGCAAACCGCGATCGCGGTTTGTAACGACATGATGCAAATTGAACGGCCGTCAGGATTGCAACACTAAGAGGCTGTTGTTCCACAAAATGGACGATCGTCAGTTTAGTGGAACATATCATATATCGGTTGGCGTAGTTACTTGATACATACGATAGGTGTCGAAATATTCAAGTAGTTGATTGTGATGGAGGCTTGCTTGCCTCGCCGAAACCGCCATCTGGCGGAGAAAGCGAGCTGTCCGGGTTTTTGTATTAGGGTGTTTGACCGGGGCGGTTAGAGAGTATATAATACGGATATATGGCACAGAAAACAAAAAAATCTTTTCTTGTGGAATTTGAGCGTGAAGTTGACGGACGCTGGATTGCCGAGGTTCCCAAACTTTCGGGAGTAATGGCGTATGGCGCCACAAAGACCGAGGCGCAGCGCAAAGTCTATGCCATTGCACTCCGAACGCTTGCCGATACCGTAGAACGGGGGAGTACTCCCGTATCGATTTCTCAATTATTCCACTATGGAATGGCGCGCCGTTAAGGCATCGCGTGTTCTCAAAGCGCTTTTAGCCCGCGGCTGGCAAATCAAGCGCCAGCGCGGCTCGCATAGAATACTCGGAAAAGATGGCCGGCCCGATTATACGTTTGCCTTTCACGAACGCGAGGAAATCGGCCCGCGCATGCTCGCGCGCATCGCTAAGCATACCGGCCTTACACCCGAAGATTTATAAACAATGTACTTGCCACCCTGCAGATTTTGTATTAGGGTGAAAATATGAATAAAGTTTTAATGACTATAAAAGGGAGTGCTTTATTATCAAATACTTGGAAACAAGAGCTCCAAATTTTGGAAGATGGGGTTTATGGGGAAACTTTAGTTGTTGGGAGAAGAGTCAAGATGCATTTACCATACGAAAGTGTTGCGCAAGTAAATATTTCTAGAGGTGTTTTGACCGCGGATATTGAGATAGTAAACAAAGGAGGCGCTGGGAATTTGGTTATAAAAGCTCTCAAAAAGAAAGATGCAGAAAAGGCAGCAGAGTTAATTGAGCAAAAGCGAATAGAGTTTCAATCTACTCAAAAGCAAGGAGGCATGAACAATAGTGTTGCAGATGAAATTGAAAAGTTAGCAAGTTTGCTAGACAGAAAAATAATCACTGAAGAAGAATTTAACGCAAAGAAAAAAGAGATGTTGGGTTTGTAGTTTTGTGGTGATGAATGGGGTTTTTACTCACTCTATCTATGCCAAGAAGGTTAAATCCAGATGAAAAATGGGGAAGGTTTAATGAAAAGTTGTACAACTTTTCGCAAGAAAATGATTTTTTGGGACTTGGGACGACTTACTATGAGATGGCGGAGTTTTTGAAGAAAGAAGGTAAGGATAATAGTAAAATGCGAAGACTCGGGTATGAGATGAAACTTCAATTTCATTCTGCAGAATTAAGGCGTAATGCGAGTTCAGATGTCGTCCAAAAAGTTGAAATTCTTGCAACTACGGATTCTTGTAAGGCATGCAAAAATTTGAATGATAAAGCTTTTACAGTTGGAGAAGCGCAAGAAAAAAATCCTATACCCGTCGAAGAATGCATTCATAAATATGGATGCCGTTGTGTTTATCTGCCTGTAGTTGAATAAACTTAATGAATGCCGCAGAAGAAATAGTTAAATATTGGTATCAACAGAAGGGCTATTTTTTGATGGAATCAATTCGGTTGCCTCGCAATAAAGAGATCGATTTTCTGGCGGTGAAATTATCAGAAGATGGGAAAAAAGTATTAGAACGACTGCACATAGAAGTACAAGTAGCCAATCGATTCGCTAATTATGTTGATTCGCCCCAAGAGATAGCAAAGAACTATCACAAGAGTAAATTTTTAGATGTTAGGCCTAATGTCTGCCAGATTTTGGGGAGCAAGTATAGAATGATAGAGGTTCGCGGAAAGATGGCTTATAGAAATAACGATATCCGCGAAACTTACATAAAATTGCGCGAAAAGAAAAATGTTGAGGTGATCCCATTTGAAAAAATACTCAAAGAGGTCCAAGATCAACTAATTACCAATAGCCAACTCAACTCTGCTGTTCAAGCTCTCCAATTGGTAAAATTTCAACTCGGCTAATAGGTGTTTTTGGAGAGAGTTTTTGATAAGGTGAAGTATGACCCAGACGATTTTGGTGGGTAGTATCATTATTGCGGTTGGAGTGGTGATGGGTTTGACGGGGGTTCGGGGAGGTTGATTTTTAAACAAAAACGTGCTAATGGAATGTTACGATTTAGCCGTTAAAATTTGACACATATCCGGTTCTTAAACGATAATATATATATGGCAAAACTTGTTCAAGAAGAAAAAAAGGAAATAGAAAGACTCGCTTCGTTATTTCCTCAAAAACTTACTGTTACCGTAACTCGTTCCGAAGACGGCGGTTTTGTCGCTCAACTTATAGACTTTCCTAGATGCTACACCCAAGGGGATCACTTTACGGAATTAATGGCAAACATAAACGATGCTATTTATACATACTTTGAAATTCCAGAAGAATATCGCGTTCATATGCCAGAATACTCGGCCTCAATGCAAATTGCTGAGTTTTGCGGTCTTCTACCAAAAGTAAAATCAAAAACAGATTTAACACTCGAAAGTTTCCGTGAAGCAGTTAACAGTTAGTATTTCAGATTGTTCGGGAGAGGAACTTATAAGGCTTGCGGAAAAATCTGGTTTTGTGGTTGATGGGGGAACAAAACATTCAAAAGTGAAAACAGTGAGTGGCGAGATGGTAACTCTTATTCCTAGACACAACAGGATTAAGAGGGAACTTGCCAGAGCGATTGTTAAGGATATGGTTGAGTTCGGTGCAAGTATAGAAATTAGATAACTCTTCCTGGTAGCCTTCCGGCTGCCAGGTTTTATTTTAAGGCGGGAATAAATTGGGATTTGATTGGGAATTGGGGCTTGAAAATTGGGGGTTTTGGTGTCCTTGACACCGTTTTCTGGGTGGGATATACTGGTAAGTGCATGATGATTAACGTGCGAAGAAACCATTTTAAACAAAGCGGCTAGTCAGACGACACCACTTTTTGTGGCCTGAATGGAACCGCTTTGAAAGGCGGTTTTTTAGTACCGCGAACCATGCGCGAACTTTGACAACTGCATAAGAAGCAAGCAATTAGTAATTGCTAGCTAGGGTATTGCATTAATTAGAGGCAAATGGTGGATGCCTAGGGATATAAAGGCGATGAAGGACGTGGCGTGCCTGCGAAAAGCTTCGGGGAGGTGGTTAGCAACCTTTGATCCGGAGATGTCCGAATGGGGAAACCCCGTTGCGTGAAAGCGCAATGACCCGGTTCGCAAGAACTGGGAGCGTACCCGCTGAAGTGAAACATCTCAGTAAGCGGAGGAAAAGAGAACGAATGTTTATTCCCTTAGTAGCGGCGAGCGAAAGGGGAAGAGCCTAAACCAATTTTTTTCGCAAGAAAAAAATTGGGGTTGCAAGGAAATGGCGTCGGGAGCTTTACTCCAAACCTACTAGTTCTGGTGTTTGGAGTAGTGTTCGTCCGAGGGAGTGTACCAAATTAAAGATCTTAAAAGAATCTTCTGGAAAGAAGAGCCATAGAAGGTAATAGCCCTGTATTTGAAAATTTCTTTGTGCTCCTTGCTGTTTTACTTAAGTACCTCGGGAAACGAAAGTCCCGTGGGAATCATCCCGGTCTGCCGGGAAAGGCTAAATACTTTATATCACCGATAGTGAACCAGTACCGTGAGGGAAAGGTGAAAAGCAGCCCTGTGAGGGCGGTGAAATAGTACCTGAAACCATATTGCCTACAACGAGTCGGAG